>NZ_CATQFV010000058.1:0-160054 GCF_958267435.1 Neisseria benedictiae | reverse complement strand
GGGGGGGGGGCTAGGCTTAGGTAAGCGTAATCCAACTGATGCTAGCCCTTACTCAGATCACACTACAGGTATTTTTGTTAATAATCAACCGAGTAATTTAACCGATCCAACTATTGATAAGTTTAGCTCTGTAAGTTTAAAAGCGACCAAAGGCAATAATGAAGTAGATATAAACGTAAGAAACCACTCTTCTGTAAAAGGAATTATTGCCACTCATAATTCAAAAGCAACTCTTGAAGCAGAAGAAGGTAATAATATCATTAAGGTAAAAAATCCGGATTTAAACACACCTATTGAAAGAGCTGAAGGCGAACACTACAGAACAGGTATTCAATCATCAACCGACAGTCAAGTCACCTTGACTGCCAAAAATAATATTGTGGAAGTGGGCGGTAATCCTATGTATGAAGAGGGTTTACAAGTTTCTGCCAACTCTTCTGTTACAGCAACAGCAAAAGAAAATAATGAAATTACGGTTGAAAACGCAGCTTATAACAGCGATGGATTGGCTACTTTAATCCCCCAAGCTAATGACCGCCCTTCATTAACCAATGATGGCAATAAAATTATCTTAGAGGCAGGTAAAGATAATATCATTACCATGAAAGCCACCGATGCAGATATGGATTATCTTGAAAATTCTGCTGTGTTAAAGGAAACCGATCATTATAAAGGTAAAAAAGGCTCAAATGGCATACTTAGTGCAGGAGATAAGTCTTTAGTTAAATTGACGGGTAAAAATAATTATATTCTCACTGAATTAAGCGATAAAGCGCGAGCTTTTGAACATAATGGCGTGGTATCGCAAGACGGTGCTAAAGTTGGGATTACCGCCAAAGAAGATAATGCTATTGCAGGAGCAAATGATGGGTCTAATGCTCACACTCAAGCCACTGTCACTATTGATGGTAAAAACAATACTATTTTAGCCTTTCAAAATGGAATGAAAGCATTTGGTAAAGGTCAACAAACGGTAACTGCCAGCGAAAAAAATGAGATTATTGGTGGTGGAACAGGTGTTTGGACTAGACATGAGGGTAGTCATATTGCTCTGAATGGAAAGGAAAACCAAGTATCTAGTAAATTGGGACTGTATGCTTCTGAAAAAAGTCAGCAAACTTTAAAAGCAGAAGATAAAAACGAAATTAATGGCAGTAATGTTGCTATTTACAGTGATGATTCAACCATTAATTTAGATTCTCAAAAAAGCAATATTGTTAATCTTAATGTTAATTCTAAAGCAGATAAAACTGTTAATATATTTGCCTCAAATAATGGATCAATCTTATTAACTGCAAAAGAAGACAATACGATTAATGCCAAACACGAAGGGATTAAATCCGACACTAAGGCAAGTGTTACTTTAGCTGCTAGAAACAATACTATTAATGCCTCTGAAACAGGTATTTATTCATTAAACAGTGCTAAGATAGATGTAAATGGTCAAATTAAATTAAGTTCAAAAATCGCTAATCACGCATCAACAGAGGGGCGCATCAACTTAAATTATGCTGATAAGAGTGAAATTACGGGCGCAACCATCGCAAATGGCGGTAATATTGCTATTAAACCATTAAATTTCTCTACTAACACTATGACATTAACAGGTGATGTGTTATCCGCAAATAATGGCAAAGTAGAGTTAGACTTCACACCAAACAGTCATTTAGTAGGTCGTTTAGATAACTTTGCTGGGTTAAATAATCCTACCCATAAAGATTTATTCAACCGATATGTCAATAACCTAGAAGGCAAAAGTGCGGGCGAAATTAACCTTAATTTAGCCAAAGACGCATTATGGACGATGACAGGTCAAAGCTGGATGGATAAATTGAGCGGCGAAGGTACGGTTGATTTTGACAGTAACAGCAAAACGAGCGGACGCGCCTTACATATCGGCGAATTGGCGGGTGCCAATAAATTCTTGATGCATCTGAATAAAGACGGCATTCACAGCGATATGCTCTATGTGAAAAAAGGAACGTCCACTCCGCAAGAAGTCGTCGTCAAAAATCTGTCCGAAGTGCTCGACAGTATGAATTACGGCGACCGCCTGCGTTTTGCGACTGTTCGAGAAAATTCAGGCAATGAATTTGTGAACGGTAAGAAATATATTGATGATACACATCTTATGGAGCAGGCTTTAACGGTTGAATATTCTGACCATAAAACTGATCCAAGCAATAACGATGATTACAATCGCAGATTTAATGGTGAAACAATGACTGCTGAAAAAGCAGGTAACACAGATGTGGATGCGATGTATGGTAGCGAGCATAGAAAAAATGTCTATTTAGTCAAACAGGCTACTGGCAATCCGAGCCGAAATGGCAAAAATATCAATGATATGTTCGACTCAACCGCACATTATGCGTTCACTTTGGATACTTATACCAAACGCGAAGGGGAGCGGGCTTTTTCAACGTTGGATAAAAAAGAAGGTGATTGGATAAGGCTGACGCATACCCGTTTGATTCAATCCAATGCGTTTAGGTTTCATAACAACGATTTTGAAATCGGATATGACCGCTTCAGCCTCAACGAGCAGGAGAAAAAACGCAAATGGGGCATAAGTTTCGACTACGGCCACGGCAGGACATCATTATGGAATACGTTTGGCAAGGGCAAAATCAGGAAATATGAATTGGCTCTGTACAATACTACCCAATACATAGATAAAGAAGGAGACGCAACAGGGTATATCGACAATGTATTAAAAATAGGAAAACTGCGTAACCGTGTGATTGCACGAAATCATATGGGTCAATTATGGGGCAAGGGAAAATATAGCAACACCCTATTCTCTATCAGCACCGAATACGGCCGCCGTAAATTTTTAGATGACGATAAATTGTGGCGGATTACACCGCAAGTACAGTTGCAATATTCCTATTTGAGAGGTGCCGACTATCGGCTCGATAACGGCATAAACGTCAATTTAAGCCACGTAAACAGCCTGATAGGCCGTTTGGGTTTGGATGTCGTGAGAAAATTTGACGAAGGCAAAAAACTTTTCTATATCAAAGGCAATATCCTTCATGAATTTTTGGGCAGCCGTTCCTTTAAGGCATTTGAAGGCAACAGCAATTATGCTCAAAAATGGAATACGAGGGGGACTTGGTATTCCGTCGGATTGGGCTACAATGCGCGGACAGGCAAAAAAACGAATGTCTTTGCCGATGCGGAAAAAGAGTTTTCCGGCGGGAAAAAAGGATCGTACAACATCCGCTTATCCGTTTCCCATCAGTTTGACTGAATGATTGAAACCTTATCGCAACAATAGGTTAAATCCATTCAAGTCTCTAGGATAAACCACAATGAAATGCCGTCTGAACCGCTTTCAGACGGCATTTTTGCAAACAGGCAAAATGACGGCGGCGGGATTTTTTATTTTCCCGATTGAAGTATAATGTTGCCGGGCTTCAACCGGATATTCAAACGGTTTACTCCAACACTCGGAACGGCGCATAAAACGCCGCCTTTCGCGTTATCCCGAACGGGGCGGCTAATCAGATTCTATCGCCATAAAAGGCGGGGTTTCAACTGAAAAGGAATTGAGATGAATAAAACCTTGTCTATTTTGCCGGTGGCAATCTTACTCGGCGGCTGCGCCGCCGGGGGCGGTAACACATTCGGCAGCTTAGACGGCGGCACAGGCATGGGCGGCAGCATCGTCAAAATGGCGGTCGGGAGCCAATGCCGTGCGGAATTGGACAAACGCAGCGAATGGCGTTTGACCGCGCTGGCGATGAGTGCCGAAAAACAGGCGGAGTGGGAAAACAAGATTTGCGCTTGCGTCGCCCAAGAAGCACCCGAACGGATGACCGGCAACGATGTGATGCAGATGCTGGCTCCGTCCACGCGCAATCAGGCACTTGCCGCCCTGACCGCCAAAACGGTTTCCGCCTGCTTCAAACACCTGTACCGCTAACCTTCTTCAGACGTCATGAGGCAGATGCCGTCTGAAGCCGTTTTCCTGCAATTTCGACAGACGAGAAAAATCATGAAATACATCAGCACGCGCGGCGAAACCGCACACAAACCGTTCAGCGAAGTTTTATTGATGGGGCTTGCCCCCGACGGCGGCCTGATGCTGCCGGAACATTATCCGCAAATCGGGCGCGAAACCTTGGACAAATGGCGCGGTTTAGCTTATCCCGAATTGGCGTTTGAAATTATGCGCCTGTTTGTTACGGATATTCCGGAGGACGATTTGCGCGACATTCTGAACCGCACTTACACGGAAGCGGCGTTCGGTACTAAGGAAATCACCCCCGTCCGCACGCTTTCAGACGGCATCAAAATCCAAGCCTTGTCCAACGGCCCGACGCTGGCGTTCAAAGATATGGCAATGCAGTTTTTGGGCAATGCGTTTGAATATGTTTTAAACAAAGAAGGCAAAAAACTCAATATCTTGGGTGCAACCAGCGGTGATACGGGTTCGGCTGCGGAATATGCCTTGCGCGGCAAAAAAGGCGTGAACGTATTTATGCTGTCGCCCGACGGTAAGATGAGCGCGTTCCAACGTGCGCAGATGTACAGCCTGCAAGACGGGAATATCCACAATATCGCCGTGAAGGGTATGTTTGACGACTGTCAGGATATTGTGAAGGCGGTGCAAAACGATGCCGCGTTCAAGGAAAAATACCATATCGGTACGGTCAATTCGATTAACTGGGGACGCATCGTCGCGCAAGTGGTTTATTACTTTGCCGGCTATTTCAAAGCGACGCAAAGCAATGACGAGCAAGTCAGCTTTTGCGTGCCGAGCGGCAACTTCGGCAACGTTTGCGCGGGACACATCGCCAAACAAATGGGCCTGCCTGTCCGCCGCCTGATTGTCGCGACCAATGAAAACGATGTATTGGACGAGTTTTTCAAAACCGGCGCGTACCGCCCGCGCAACAGCGCGCATACTTATGTTACCTCCAGCCCGTCGATGGACATTTCCAAAGCGTCCAACTTCGAGCGTTTCGTGTTCGACCTGATGGATCGCAATCCTCAGGAAATCAATACGCTGTGGGCGGAAGTAGCGGCGGGCAAGGGCTTTGACCTGCGATTTGCCTTGGACAAAGTCGGCGGCAAATACGGCTTTACTTCCGGCAAGTCCACCCACGCCGACCGCCTCGCCACTATCAAGCAGGTTTACGGGCAAGACCAAGAACTCATCGACCCGCACACTGCCGACGGCGTAAAAGTCGCCCGCGAAGTGCGCGAAGAAGGTGAAACGGTGGTTTGTTTGGAAACCGCGTTGGCGGCGAAATTCGATGCGACCATACGCGAAGCCGTCGGCGATGTCGCCATTCCGCGCCCTGCCGCGCTGGAAGGTTTGGAAAACCTGCCGCAACGCGTGCAAACCGTGCCGAACAGTGCGGATGCGGTAAAAGGCATCATCGAACAAACCCTTGCCTGATATTCCGTACAGGGGCATTCCGTCCGAACTTAAGATTGAAAGAAAATGACCGTACCTATGCAGGAAACCCATTTTTCCATACTGCTGGACGAACTGGCGGCAAAACAGGAGGCAGCCATCGCCCCCCACCTGCTTGCCGACGGAACCAAGGTATGGATACGCAAAGCAGGCAGGCACAATGCGCGATGGCGTTACGCGCTGCTCGGTATGGTTGCCCGATATTTGAAACTGGGGGTGTTGAAGCCGGTTCCCAGCCTCGGCGGCGAGCCTGCCATTGCAACCGAATCAAAACGCCTGTACGAATTGCGCGCGGCGGGGATAGCCGTTCCCGAATTGCTCGCCGTCCGGAAAAATGCCCTTATGTTCAGCAATTTGGAAGGCATCCCGCTCGATGCGCAAATCCGCCAAGAAGCCGAAGCCGGAAAGGCGGACGCTTGGCTTGCCGGTTTGGAAGCCATTGCACGCGTGCATAAAAAACAGCAGTTCCTCAGTCAGGCGTTTGCACGGAATATGATGTCGGACGGAAAAAACATCAGCTTTTTGGATTTTGAAGACGACCCTTCCGAGGTCCTGACCATAGCGCAATGCCAAGCCCGCGATTGGCTCTGCTACATCCATTCGACCGCGCTGATATTGAAAAACGGCGGACTGCTGGAAGCGGCTGCGAAAAAATGGGGCGGCGTATTGTCGGATCAGCCTGCCGAAATACAAAAGCTGATTGCCACCACCGTCAAACCGATCCTCCCGATACGCAGGCTGGAACACCCCCGCTGGGGACGGGACGCGCTCAGGCTGGCAGCCTCGATTTCCCTGATTTCCCTTGCCGATATGCCGCCGTAAGCCGCCGCCCGCCCCGCGATGCCGTCTGAAGCCCTTCAGACGGCATATAACCAACGCGCATCAAGCATTGTCGCAACCATCCGTTTCGTTTAGAATTTTGGCTTTACCCCGAATCGGGCAGACATTTTCACTCTGCCGCACATCCCGAACAAGCACTATCCATTTCTTTTACTGACAGGAAACCCAAATGGCAGCATTCAATACCCAAAAAGTATTGTCCGTACACCACTGGACAGACGCATATTTTACCTTTACCTGCACCCGCGACGAATCGTTGCGCTTTGAAAACGGACAGTTCGTTATGGTCGGATTGATGGTGGACGGCAAGCCGCTGATGCGCGCATACAGCGTCGCCTCCGCCAACTGGGAAGAACACCTCGAATTTTTCAGCATTAAAGTCCAAGACGGTCCGCTGACCAGCCGCCTGCAACACCTCAAAGTCGGCGACGACGTGTTAATCAGCAAAAAACCGACCGGAACCCTGGTTGCCGGCGACCTGAATCCGGGCAAACACCTTTACTTGTTGAGCACCGGTACCGGCATCGCTCCTTTCTTGAGCATCACCAAAGACCCCGAAATTTACGAGCAATTTGAAAAAATCATCCTCGTACACGGCGTGCGCTACAAAAAAGATTTGGCGTACTACGACCGCTTTACCAAAGAATTGCCCGAACACGAATACCTCGGTGACTTGGTTAAAGAAAAACTGATTTACTACCCGATTGTTTCGCGCGAAGAATTCGAACACCACGGTCGCCTAACCGACCTGATGGTGAGCGGCAAACTGTTTGAAGACATCGGCCTGCCCAAAATCAACCCGCAAGACGACCGCGCCATGCTGTGCGGCAGCCCCGCGATGCTGAAAGACACCTGCAAAGTTTTGGACGATTTCGGTCTGACCGTCTCCCCGAAAACAGGCGTGCGCGGCGACTACCTGATTGAGCGTGCGTTTGTAGATCAATAAGCTGTTTGAAAATCCCGTCTGAACGGCATCAGCGATAAAAAAACCCGAATCCTGCCAATCAGGATTCGGGGTTTTTATAGTGGGTAAAAATTAGAAATGCACATTTCCGTCATTCCAACACAGGTGGGAATCCGGACTTACCTGTTTCATTATCGTTTGAAAATAAAAGAGAAACCAAACATATAGATTCCCGCTTGCGCGGGAATGACGACGGTGTTTTGCCGTAGCCAAAGCAGAAAAACATCCCTATTGTCATTTCATCATGATATGACAATAGGATGTTAAAAATTAATTATCATTATATGATTGATATATAAGAAAAACTGTCCCAATAAGAAATGTTATGCAGAAAATAAAATGAAAAGGATGGTTTTCATTGAAAATGGTTGTTCTGCCACCGTCATACACAGAGCCAGTATTTGGAAAAAAATGATCCATATTGACATCATTATTCCATTTGTCGCATAAATCCACTTTTTAATTTTTTCCACATTAATATAATCTCTTATTTAATAAAATCAAAATAAAAATCAAATGCCTAACAATTCGATCTCAAATTTTGAACGCCAACGTGTTTGAGCGGTAACAATACATACTTTAAGTTTGCAATCCTTCATCGTCTTATTTTTGTTTTCATCAACTATACATCTGAAGCAGCGCCGTCCGTCATTGTTCGGACGGCATTTCCTCCCGTTTGTGAAGGCGCAGGGTGTTGCCCAAAACCGCCAGCGAACTGAAGCTCATACCCAGTGCGGCTATCCACGGTTGGACATAGCCCAAAACGGCAAGCGGTACGGCAATGATATTGTACGCGCCCGCCCATATCAGGTTTTGCCGGATAATATGGCGGGTGCGCCGCGCCTGATCGAGCAGGTGGGCGACGGTACGCAAATCTTCGTTCAATAACACAATGTCCGCGCCGTCCCTCGCAATATCCGTCCCACCGGCTGCGGCGGCGGATACGTCTGCCTGCGCCAAAACGGGCGCGTCGTTGATGCCGTCGCCTATCATCAGCACTTTTTTCCCTTCTTTTTGCAAGGCTTTGACGTATTCCAGTTTGTCCTCGGGCATGGCTTGGGCGCGGTAGTGCGCGACACCCAGGGCGCGTGCGGTTTCGGCAACGGCGGTTTCGCGGTCGCCGCTGAGGATGTGCAGGGTCAGGTTTTTGCCTGCCAACTGCCGCACCGCCTCCGCCGCGCTGTCTTTCAAGGGGTCGGTCAGGTAGAACACGGCTTGGAAACCGCTTTGACTGCCGAGGTAAACCGCGCTGCCGCCGCCTTCTGTTTGCGGTTCTTTGCCTGAAATTTCGGCGACATAGGATGCCCTGCCCAATGCCCAAACCTGTGTTTCGCCGTTGACGGTCAGTTGCGCGCCCACGCCTTCGCCGATGCGGTTGAGGCGTTGTTTAATAGCGATGTCGGGGACGCTGCCGTCTGAAATGCGGCAGTTGAGGATGGCGCGGGCAAGGGGATGTTCGGACTGTTGTTCTAAAGCCTGCGCCACCGCGAGAACAAAGGCTTCGTCTGTGCCTCTCAACAATGAGATACGGCGGACGGCGGGTTTGCCTTGGGTCAGCGTGCCGGTTTTGTCGAAGATGATGTCGGTGGTTTGGGCGAGGGTTTCGATTGCCTGCTTTCCGCCGATTAAAATACCTTCGCGCGCCAGCGTACCGGTAGAAGCTGCCAGCGCGGTCGGCGTGGCAAGCGATAAGGCGCAGGGGCAGGTAATGACCAGCAGGGCGACGGTAATCCACAATGCGGTGTGCGCGTCGGCGTACAGCGTCCAGCCGATGAAGACGGGGACGGCAAGCAGGAGTTCGCCGAATATGAAAGACGAGGCGTATTGTTCCGCCAACTCGGCAGTGCGCGGTTTTTGCGCTAAGGCGCGGTCGAGCAGGCGGACGATGTGCGACAGTCGCGTGCCGCCGCCGGTGCGGTCGGTGCGTATAATCAGGGGGCTTTGCGTGTTGAGTGTGCCGGCGGTTACTTTTTCAGACGGCATTTTGGCGACGGGCAGGCTCTCGCCGGTCAGCATAGCTTCGTTGACCGCGCTGCTGCCTTCGACAACCGTACCGTCGACAGGTACGGTCTCCCCCGGTTTGACCATCACGATATCGCCCGCCTTCAATTTGACGACGGCTGCCTCGCAGGTTTCCTGCGTATCGGGGTAATCGGGCATATGATGGCAAAACGCAGGAATCAGCTTAACCAGCCTCTCGGCGGCATCGCCTGCCTTACGTCGGGCGATTTGTTCCATAAAACGTCCGCCCAGCAGGAAAAACAGCAGCATGGCGATGGATTCGAAATACATCCCCTGTCCCGCATTGGTCGCAAGGCTGTAAACGCCGGCGATAAAGGTCATGATGATAGCGACGGTAATCGGCGTGTCCATGCCGACGCGGCGGTTTTTCAGGTCGCGCAACGCGCCTTGATAAAACGGGACGGCGCAATAGAATACGACGGGCAACACCATTAAAAAACCGCCCCAATGGAGGATTTTTAAAAAATCGGGTTCGATGTCGCCGCCGTAAAGGTAGGTCGGCAGCGCGAACATCATCGTCTGCATCATCCCCAGTCCGGCAACGGCGAGGCGGACGATGTATTGTTTGCGTTCTTTTTGGTTGGCGGCTTCGATTTTTTGCGCGTCATAGGGTTCGGCGGTATAACCCGTCTGCCTGATTTTCAACAAAATGTCGGAAAGGCGGATTTTGCCGTCGTCCCAGACGACGCGGCAGCGGTGCGTGCTGTAATTGAGGTCGATGCGGACAATGCCGTCTGTACGCAAAAGCTGCTGTTCGATCAGCCAGACGCAGGCGGCGCAGGTGATGCCGCCGAGCATTAAAACCGCCTCGCGCGTGCCGCCGTGGGTTTCCACAAAGTCGGACTGGACTTCGGGCAGGTCGTACAGGCGGATTTGGTCGAGGATTTCTTGGGGCGGCAGCTCGGTTTTTTGCGCGTCGGCGGTGCGTTGTTTGTAATAACTGCCCAAGCCCGCGTCAATAATGCTTTGTGCGACCGCCTGACAACCGGCGCAGCAGGTTTCGCGGTCTTCGTTTTCGTAACGGACAGTCAGGTGGAGGTGTTCGGGAACATCCAGCCCGCAGTGGAAACAGGTTTTTTTCATGGCATTTCGGTTTCGTCTGTGTTTGGTGCGGCGGCACAATACTCGGCAATGGCTTCGCGCAGTGCGTCTATACCGGTATTTTCAGCAACGGAAATGCGGACGGCGGCAATTTTTCCCGCAGCGTCGCGCCATATGCCCGTGTTTTGTTCTTCAGACGGCAGCAGGTCGGTTTTGTTGTACACCTTGATGCACGGAATATCGCCGGCATGGATTTCTTGCAGTACGTTTTCCACGTCTTCAATCTGCTGTCCGCTGTTCGGGGCGGCGGCATCGACGACGTGCAGCAGCACATCGGCTTGCGCGGTTTCTTCCAGCGTGGCGGAAAATGCCGAAATCAGCTTGTGCGGCAAATCGCTGACGAATCCGACGGTATCGGTCAGGATAATGCTGCATTCGGGACTGATGTACAGCCGTCGCGCCGTCGTGTCGAGTGTGGCGAAAAGCTGGTCTTTCGCATATATGCCCGACTTGGTCAGCCGGTTGAACAGGCTGGATTTGCCGACATTAGTATAGCCGACCAGCGCAAACGTTTTGATTCTGCCCGATTCGCGGGACTTGCGGCGCAGCGCGCGCTGTTTTTTGAGGTTGGCAAGCTGTTTTTTCAAGGCGTTGATTCGATGGGCGATCAATCGGCGGTCGGTTTCCAATTTGGTTTCGCCCGGGCCTTTCATGCCGATACCGCCTCGCTGGCTTTGCAAATGTCCGTAACCGCGTATCAAGCGTCCCGCCAAATGGCTCAATTGCGCCAACTCGACTTGCAGCCTGCCTTCCTGCGTGCGGGCGCGGCGGGCGAAAATCGCCAGAATCAGCCCTACCCTGTCCAATACGCGGCATTCCAGTTCTTTTTCAAGGTTGCGTTCCTGCGTGGGCGTGAGTTCGTGGTTGAATACGACCAAATCGATGCCGTCTGCGGCAACTGCTTCCGACAGCTCCGCCGCCTTGCCCGTGCCGACAAACAGCGCGGTGTGCGGACGGTCGCGTTTGGCGGTTTCCACAAGGACGGGATTGCCGCCCGCCGCTTTGACCAGCTCGACGGCTTCTGCCAATGCCGTCTGAAAACCGTTCAGACGGGCGGCACTACTGCCCGTTCCTTCCTTATCCAACATCACGCCCACCAGCATGACGCGTTCCGGTTGCGCTTGGGTACTGCCGTTGCGGCCTGTTCTGCCTGTCATGTATTCAATCCTGTAAATAAAGGGTAACGCCTCGTTCCGGGCTGTCTTCCGGTGCAAGCGTGATGCGGCTGCCCGTCATTCCGCCAACGCTGAAGACGATGCCGCCCGCCTCGTGCCTTCCTATGGACAGGCGGCTGCCGGGCCGCTGCCGGTAGGTATAACGGGTACACGCTTCCAAACACCAGCGTCCGCGCCAGTGGATGAAATATTTTTCGCCTTTTCTAACCGCAAGCGTCTCGCCGCCGTTTACCTCAAAATAAGGGTAATCGGGTTTTCGGGTTTTAAACTGCCATTTCGCCTGCCCACGCCGTCCGTTGCGGACATAGTCGAATACCGCCGTATAGAGCGTGCCGTATTCCAAAGGCTTGAGCGGGAAAAGCGCGAATTGGTGCGCGGTCAGCCTGCCGTTGGGATCGTTGCCGGCGGTTAAAACCCTGACGGGGCGGATTTCGTTTTTACCCTGATACAGCTTGAAACTTTTCATCGTAATTTTGCCTGCCGCCTCAGAAAAATCAATGCTGACAGGATTGCCCGTCATTTCATATCCCGGCATGGGGTCGGGACGCTCCCCGTAAAAATAAGGCAGTGCGCCGCTGCCGACGGGATAGGCTGTATAGAGCAGCTCCTGTGCGGGCATGGCTTCGTCGGTGTACACGACCGCACCGTTGTGGCAGGCGTTGCGGTAATAGTGCCGTCCCGCTTCAGGCTGATTTCTGCCTTGGGCGCAATGCCGCTCAAACCTGCCGTTGCCCTGATTGAATACGACGACGGTTTTGCCGTTTTCGCGCACAAATGCCGCTCCTGCCTCATCCGTATGCCGGTCAAGCAGCGAAAGGCGGTGGTAGATTGCGCTCATTAATCCGTCCACTTGGCGTTGCTGCGTGCGGATGTCGCTGTCGGACGATTCGGCGGCTTCTTCTTCCGTGCTGATGTTTTCATGCACGCCGTTGTAGAGATACCCAGCAAGGCGTGTGCGTTCGGTCAGCTTTTGTGCGGTGTAGTGCGGATTATCGGGATGGTGTTCGCCGTGTCCATCTTCGGGATTGAGCGTGAGATAGCGTGCGTGCCTGCGGGCGGAATTTTCCAAAACCGGCGCGTGTGCCAGCTCGTACAAACCGATTTGTGTGCGGATGAGGTTGAGGTAGTGCAACGCATCGCCCTCTCCCCTGATTTGCGGTGCAGACGGATAGACAAGTTCCCCCACGGGCAGGGATTGGTTTTGGGTATGGTAGAAAACGCCTGCTGCCGAGCCCAACAGAAGCAGCCAGATAACAAGGGATTTCATGATGTCGCCCTCTCGCCCCGGCAACGGGATATTTCATGAAAACGGCAAACTTGAAAATCACGTTTCTGCTTGCCGATTGCGAAACCGGTAAACCTTTCCCCGTGCCGATGCCGAACCCGATGCCGTCTGAACCTTCAGACGGCATCGGGTGTTTATTTGTCCACCCGAACCGGTACGGGTTCGTATTGCGTAGACTCGTCCCCGTAATACAGCACGCCGAGCTTGATGGGGATGCGTCCCTGTGATTTGCGGTGGGCGTTGGAATCCCTCAGGGAATAGGCGCAACCGCAATATTCCTGCTGGTAGAAGTTTTCACGTTTGCTGATTTCAATCATACGCGCACTGCCTCCGCCTTTGCGCCAGTTGAAATCCCAATAGACCACATCATCATAGGGCGCGGCGGCGCGGTGTCCGCAGTCGTTGATTTGCGCCATATTTTTCCAGCGTGAAATGCCCAGCGAACTGGTAAAGACGGGGAAGCCGTGTTCGTGCGCGTATTGCGCCGCTTTTTCAAAACGCATATCGAAACACATCGTACAGCGGATGCCGCGCTCCGGCTCAAACTCCATGCCTTTGGCTTTGGCAAACCATTCTTTGCGGTCGTTTTCGTAATCGTCGTCTTTGTCGATGAAGGGGATGCCGAACTTTTCCGCAAAGCGCACGTTTTCCTCTTTTCGGAGCATATATTCTTTGTGCGGATGGATATTGGGATTGTAGAAATAAATGGTGTAGTCGATGCCGCTGGCGAGCATCGCCTCCATCACTTCGCCGCTGCACGGGGCGCAGCAGGAATGCAGCAGGACTTTTTTGTTGCCGCCGGGCGGAACGAGAACCGGGCGGTCGATGTCGGTAACGGTAGGTTTGTTTTGTGTTTCCATTAACTTAACAATATCTGTCGAATACGGTCGAAGCGGCTATTTTATCAGAGCCGCCGAATGTAAAACAGGGTGTCAGGGCATCAGCCCGAGCTGTCTGAACGAACGGACGCTTTGCGAGGTAACGATAAAATGGTCGAGCAGCGACACATCGACCAGCGACATGGCCTGTGCCAGCCGCCTTGTGAACATGATGTCTTCCTGCGAAGGTTCGGGCGAGCCGCCCGGGTGGTTGTGCGCGATAATCAGGCTGTCGGCATACTCGTCCAAAGCCAGTTTGACGATTTCGCGGATGTAAATCGTGTTTTCCGCAACCGTCCCCCGGGACAATTCACGCACACCGATTAGCCGGTTTTGGCGGTTCAAGAGCAGCGCGACGCTGACTTCGACTTTTTCCTGTCCCAAATGAAAGCGCAGGTAATCGGCAACGGTATCGGGATCGGATAAGGTGATTTCTTCTTGCAATTCTTCCGCCAATATCCGCCGCCCGATTTCCCTGACTACGGCGAACTGTGTGAAACTCGCCGTCCCCATTCCTTTATATGCCGACAGTTTGCCGACCTCCGCGCTCATCAGCCTCCCCAAGCTGCCGAACTCCTGCAACAGGTAGCGCGCCAAATCGACCGCGCTCATTCCGCGTGTGCCGACGCGTAAAAGGATTGCCAAAAGTTCGGCATCGCTCAACGCCTCCGCCCCGCGTTCCAACAGCTTTTCCCTCGGCCTTTCCCCCTCCGGCCATTGCTTGATGCTCATCTCATCCCTTTTCGTTTGCGTTTGTATTTGAAATGCCGTCTGAACCGGATTTCCGCTTCAGACGGCATCTGTATTTCAAAACAGTCTTACGCCGTTTCTTCCAACTCGATTGAAGCCGCCAAAAGCGACAGGCGCGCCATTACGCCGTACACATAGAGGCGGTTGTGTTCGTTGTCCACATCGCAGTCTTTTTCGGAGCGCGGCATACCGAGTGAATCCCATTGTTCGAATACGCGCTTGCAGGCTTCGGGCGCTTCTTGCGAATTGTCGCCGTTGCCGGTGGGAATGCTGTTGGACAGCGGAACAAACACCATACCGCCGGCGTTGAGGTTTTCGTCCGCACCGCGCCCTTCGTGTACGCGGAAAAAGCCGCCGATGACGAAGCGGTCCATCATATACACGACGGGTTCGCACACCGCGCCGTTTAAGGTTTCATAAGTATAAATACCTTCTTGGACAATCACTTCGCTGACTTCCAAACCTTCTTTCACCTTCGACATTTTGTTGCGGTTTTTACGATTCAAGCCGCGCACTTCGTCGGCGGACTTGACGCTCATCACGCCCATACCGTAAGTACCTGCGTCGGCTTTCACAATCACGAAAGGCTGGTCGGTAATACCCAATTCGTCGTATTTGGCTTGGATTTTCGCCAGCACGCGTTCTACCGCTTCTGCCAACGCATCTTCGCCTTCCCGCACTTGGAAGTCCAAACCGCCGATTTTTTCAAAATACGGGTTGATCTGCCACTCGTCGATGCCGATCAGCTTGGCAAATTCGGCGGCGACTTGGTTATACGCGCCGAAATGATCGGTTTTGCGGCGCGTCGTCCAACCGCCGTGCAACGGAGGCAAAACGGTTTGGCTGATGTCTTTGAGAATGTCGGGAATGCCGGCGGACAAGTCGTTGTTCAACAAAACCACGCAAGGCGAAAAGCCGTCGGCAAGATGCACGCGCTCGCGGGTTCGCAACAAAGGCTCAAGCAGGATTTTGTCGCCCAATGCGGTTTCAAACTCGGTTGGCTCAGTCACTTCAGGATTCAGGCTGCCCAAGCGCACTTCATACCCTGCCGAACGCAAAATCTCGCCGAGGGCGTAAACGTTTTGCAGGTAGAACGTGTTGCGCGTGTGGTTTTCGGGAATAATCAACACGGATTTCGCCGTTTCGCAGGCACGTTGCACCGCATCTTGCGCGGCAACCGCCGCCAGCGAGATAAAGTTGGGATTCAGATTATTGAAGCCGCCCGGAAACAAATTCATATCGATAGACGAAATTTTGTAACCGGCGTTGCGGATATCGACCGAACCGTAAAACGGCGGGCGGTGCGCGTTCCACTGCGTGCGGAACCACGCCTCGATTTTGGCGTGATTGGACAGGATTTTTGCCTCAAACGCCTGAAGTTGCGCCGAATGTTCGGGCGACATAACCGGTAATTTCATCTTTCGTCTGCCTCTGTGTGTTTTTTGACAAGGTACAGATAATAATGCCTTTGAAAGAATGACGACAAGTATTCTTTCATATCGAATCATTCTTTAGATATAACTGTTTACTGAAAATGGACAATATGTCTAATTTTTTCGTTAAAATTGTTTACAAAATAACACCGACTCAAAAATTAGACAAAATCTGTTGCGCGGCGTAAAGAATACGTCTAAAATCCGCCCAATCCGCATCACCATTTATCCAAAAGAACAACATCATGACAGCACAAACCCTTTACGACAAACTCTGGAACAGCCACGTCGTCCGCGAAGAAGAAGACGGCACCGTCCTGCTTTACATCGACCGCCATCTGGTTCACGAAGTAACCAGCCCGCAGGCGTTTGAAGGTCTGAAAATGGCGGGGCGCAAGCTGTGGCGCATCGACAGCGTCGTTTCCACCGCCGACCACAACACCCCGACCGGCGATTGGGACAAAGGCATCCAAGACCCGATTTCCAAGCTGCAAGTCGATACGTTGGATCAAAACATCAAAACATTCGGCGCACTCGCCTATTTTCCGTTTATGGACAAAGGTCAGGGCATCGTCCACGTTATGGGGCCTGAACAAGGCGCGACCCTGCCCGGTATGACCGTCGTCTGCGGCGATTCGCACACTTCCACCCACGGCGCATTCGGCGCACTGGCGCACGGCATCGGCACTTCCGAAGTCGAACACACGATGGCGACCCAGTGCATTACCGCGAAAAAATCCAAATCCATGCTGATTGCCGTTGACGGTAAATTAAAAGCGGGCGTTACCGCCAAAGACGTCGCCCTCTACATCATCGGACAAATCGGCACGGCAGGCGGCACGGGCTATGCCGTCGAGTTCGGCGGCGAAGCCATCCGCAGCCTTTCGATGGAAGGCAGGATGACCCTGTGCAATATGGCGATTGAGGCAGGCGCGCGTTCCGGTATGGTCGCCGTCGATCAAACCACCATCGACTATGTCAAAGGCAAACCTTTCGCACCTAAAGGCGAAGCATGGGACAAAGCTGTCGAGTACTGGCGCACGCTGGTGTCTGACGAAGGCGCCGTATTCGATAAAGAATACCACTTCAAAGCCGAAGACATCGAGCCTCAAGTTACTTGGGGTACGTCGCCTGAAATGGTTTTGGATATCAGCGGAAAAGTACCTAATCCCGCCGAAGAAACCGATCCGGTCAAACGCAGCGGTATGGAACGCGCCCTCGAATATATGGGTTTGAAGGCCGGCACGCCGCTGAACGAAATCCCTGTCGACATCGTATTCATCGGCTCTTGCACCAACAGCCGCATCGAAGACTTGCGCGAAGCCGCCGCCATCGCCAAAGGCCGCAAAAAAGCGGACAATGTACAACGCGTATTGATTGTTCCCGGCTCCGGTTTGGTTAAAGAACAGGCTGAAAAAGAAGGCTTGCACAAAGTATTTATCGAAGCCGGTTTTGAATGGCGCGAGCCGGGCTGCTCTATGTGCCTTGCGATGAATGCCGACCGCCTGACCCCGGGACAACGTTGCGCCTCTACTTCCAACCGTAACTTTGAAGGCCGCCAAGGCAACGGCGGGCGCACCCACCTCGTCAGCCCCGCTATGGCCGCCGCCGCCGCCGTTACCGGGCACTTTACCGACATCCGCACGATGGCGTAAATATTTTTCAGGCGGTCTTTAAGAATTTGATGCGGCCGTCTGAAATATGTCCCGTAAGGCAGAAACACCTTAATATTCAAACCAAGGAGTTTAACCATGAACAAACTTTTCGTTACCGCCCTGTCCGCCCTCGCCTTGTCCGCCTGCGCCGGCACTTGGCAGGGCGCGAAACAAGACACCGCCCGTAACCTTGACAAAACCCAGGCCGCCGCCGAACGCGCCGCCGAACAAACAGGCAACGCCGTCGAAAAAGGCTGGGACAAAACCAAAGAAGCCGTCAAAAAAGGCGGCAATGCCGTCGGACGCGGCATTTCCCATCTCGGCGAAAAAATCGAAAACGCCACCGAATAACCGATTCGCGATGCCGTCTGAAACCGTTTCAGACGGCATCGTCAGCACAAGACGCAAACCCATGAAAGCCTTTACCAAAATCACCGCCATCGTCGCCCCCCTCGACCGCAGCAACGTCGATACCGATGCCATCATTCCCAAACAATTTTTAAAATCCATCAAACGCAGCGGCTTCGGCCCTAATGCCTTTGACGAATGGCGTTACCTCGACCACGGCGAACCGGGTATGGACAACAGCAAACGCCCGCTGAACCTCGATTTCTCGCTGAACCAGCCGCGTTACCAAGGCGCACAAATCCTGTTGACGCGCAAAAACTTCGGCTGCGGCTCTTCACGCGAACACGCCCCTTGGGCATTGGACGACTACGGCTTCCGCGCCGTCATCGCCCCTAGCTTTGCCGACATCTTCTTCAACAACTGCTACAAAAACGGACTTTTGCCCATCGTTTTGACAGAAAAACAAGTCGATCGGCTTTTCAAAGAGGTCGAAGCCAACGAAGGTTATCAACTCTCCATCGACCTTGCCGAGCAAACCCTGACCACCCCTAGCGGCGAAACATTCACATTCGACATTACCGAACACCGCAAACACTGCCTCCTCAACGGCTTGGACGAAATCGGCCTAACCCTGCAACACGCTGACGAAATTCACGCCTTTGAAGAAAAACGCCGCCAAAGCCAGCCTTGGCTGTTTAACGGTTGATATACAAAAGGCCGTCTGAAAAATGTAAGTGTTTCAGACGGTCTTTACTGAATGTATTGGGATAGACCATGAGATCATTCGACGAATTAATCCAAACCCAAGACCCTGCGTGGCCATTGATTCAAGAGTGGCTTACAGAAACGGTAAACAGCGTTGAAGTTCTGCCACGTACGCTTGAAAAGGCAAAGGAAGAACTTGTCAAAACCCAAGTAACGATACGTTCGTTTATGGGTGCTGTCGTTTATGAAACCGGCGGTATCCTTATCGATGACGGTTGGTTACGGATACTTGGTTCTGGCAGCGCGAAGCTACCTCGTGGTTTGGGAAGTTGGAATCTAAGCCGTACACAATCCGAGCCAACAGGCCCTGCTCCCTATTATCTGTTTGCCGATGATGTTGCTGGAGGCTATTTTGCGATTAATGGCGGAGGATTGAATGACAAAGTAGGTAATGTTTTCTACCTACCACCGGATACACTGGAATGGGAAGATTGCGGTAAAGGTTATGGCGACTTCTTAAATTGGGCATTGACCGGCGATTTGCAGTTGTTTTACGAAAACCTGCGTTGGGAAAATTGGCGCGAAGAAATCCGTGATTTGAATGGCGACAGCGTTTATACGTTCTTTCCGTTTTTATGGACTGAAGAAGGCAGCGATATAAACCAAGTCAGCCGCAAGCGTGTTCCCATAGTGGAACATTATGCTTCCACTTTGGATTTGCAAAACACAACTCCATAAAAAGCATTTTCAGACGGCCTTGTTGTTACAATTCAAATAAAGCATCCTTAAAAACGTATTGGTCTGAAGTTTAATTCTACCTAACCACACCATGATTACCGACACCATAAGTAATGCCCCCCGCTACGCTGCCCTGCATCCCGACTTTGCCGAGGCCTTCCATCTGTTGCAGACCCTAGATTTTGCCAATCTGCCGGACGGCCAATTGCCGTGCGAAAATCCCAATATCCGTATTTTTATCGGCAGCGAGCCGATGAGGACTCAAGGCGAAGCCCGGCCCGAAGCACACTTAAAACACATTGATATTCAAACGCCGATTGATGGCAGCGAAACATATGGCTGGATAGACAGAGGCCGTCTGAAAAACGGTTTAGGCTACAATGAAAAGCGCGATATCGAGTTTTTCAACTGCGAGCCGGAAACTTGGCTGACCTTGGAGCCCGGCGAATTTGCGCTATTTTTCCCGAATGATGCGCATGCCCCGTTGGTCGGCGACAGAGCAAACATACGCAAAGTTGTTTTTAAAATCCGTGTTGAAACCGAACGTCTATAATATTTCAGACGGCCTTATCCCCTTATTCAGGACACAATATGTCTTTTTTCAGCAGGTTGTTCCGCTCCAAACCTAAATTAATGACTTGGCAGGAATTTGTCGAATATTTTGCCCGTCGCATCCAAGAAGAATTGGATCTTGAGGCAAAAATCGACTGGGGCGAAAACATTGCTTCTTCGCCTATCATCGTCCAGTTTTCCGAAGACGATGAAGCATCGTTCAGCACATATTTGAGCAACCATTACACAAGTTATCTGCAAAATCCCGAGGCCTTGGAAGCTATTGTTGCTGCCAATTTAGCGGTTATCGATAAGATTCAAGACGCTGATGCCAGTGTTTCAGCACAACAAATTCTTCCGACAATTAAAAATACGATTTATCTGGAAAACGCCAGACTGATTACAAATACGGACGAAGACGAACCTACCGATTACTTGGTATACAAACCGATTGCGGGCGATATCATGTTGCTTTATATGGTGGATACGGAAGAATCCATGCATACGCTCAATCGTGAGCATATGAAAGAGGCCGGTATTGAAGATGAAGACGCCCTGTATCGTACCGCCATGGATAATTTGCGCCAACGGATGAATGGACGTGTCCAAATTCATCATGCCGAAGGTTGGTCATTGACCCAAATCCATTTGGACAACGACTATGATGCTTCCCTGATTTTGCTTTTGGACGAAGTACTTAAAGACGATCCTATGCTGCCGGCCAACCCTGTTTTTGCAGTCCCGGCGCGCAATGCCCTGCTCGTTTGCAGCCCGTCCGATGAAGAAGCTTTGCAGGCGATGGCGAATATTGCCCTGCAGGCATTTGAAGACTCTGCCTACGCAATTTCTACCCAGCTTTACCAGTACCATAATGGTACAATCAGCGTTTTCAGAGCAAATTGATTTAAGGCCGTCTGAAAAACAGGCGACCTGCCCTTTACCTAAAACCTTCCCATAAGGAAACCCGAAATGACCAAACATATCGCTATCTTGCGCGGCGACGGCATCGGCCCTGAAATCGTTGCAGAAACCGTCCGTGTACTCGACAAACTTATCGAACAAGGTTTGGATGTCAGCTACGAATATGCGCCTTTGGGCGGCGAAGCCTATGACGAATACGGCCATCCTTATCCAGAATTCACGCAAAACCTTTGCCGTAAAGCCGATGCGGTCCTGCTTGGTGCAGTCGGTTCTCCTCAATACGACAATCTCGACCGTCCGCTGCGTCCTGAACGCGGCTTGTTGGCCATCCGTAAAGACTTGAATCTGTTTGCCAATTTACGCCCTGCTATTTTGTATAAAGAGCTGGCCAACGCTTCCACTCTGAAACCGGAAATCGTAGCCGGCCTCGACATCCTTATCGTACGCGAACTGACCGGCGATATTTACTTTGGCGAACCGCGCGGCATCCGTGTTTTGGAAAACGGCGAACGCGAAGGCTACAACACCATGAAATACAGCGAAAGCGAAATCCGCCGTATTGCCCATGTTGCCTTCCAATCCGCCCAAAAACGCAACAAAAAAGTCTGCTCCGTAGGCAAAGCCAACGTTTTGGAAACCACCGAACTGTGGCGCGAAATCTTTGAAGAAATTGGCAAACAATACCCTGATGTCGAGCTTTCCCATATGTACGTGGACAACGCCGCCATGCAGTTGGTACGCGCGCCCAAACAATTTGATGTGATTGCCACCGGCAACATCTTCGGCGACATCCTCTCTGACGAAGCCTCCATGCTGACCGGCTCCATCGGTATGCTGCCTTCTGCTTCTTTGGACGAAAACGGCAAAGGCCTGTACGAACCGTCCCACGGCTCCGCCCCCGACATCGCCGGACAAAACAAAGCCAACCCGCTGGCCACTATCCTCTCGCTTGCCATGCTGCTGCGTTACAGCCTGAACGACGAAGCCCGCGCGCAACAAGTCGAAAACGCCGTACAAAAAGTACTGCAACAAGGCTTGCGTACCGGCGACATTTACGAAGAAGGCACGAAACTCGTTTCCTGCTCCGAAATGGGCGACGCGGTACTCGCCGCCTTGTAAAAAACAAAGCGCGGATCACACCGCGCTTTTTCATCTGCCCTTTTCCGCCCGCCCCGTTCGTCAACTGCCTGCAAACCCACCGTTTACCAGCAGGAAATGCCATAAATCCCCGCCTATGTTAGGATAAACGCCTTTATCGGCCCACACAAAGGATTATCATCATGAAAAAAATCATCATCGCCGCACTCGCAGCAGCAACCATCGGCACTGCCTCCGCCGCCACCTACAAAGTAGACGAATATCACGCCAACGCCCGTTTCTCCATCGACCATTTCAACACCAGCACCAACGTCGGCGGTTTTTACGGTCTGACCGGTTCCGTCGAGTTCGACCAAGCAAAACGCGACGGTAAAATCGACATCACCATCCCCGTTGCCAACTTGCAAAGCGGTTCGCAACACTTTACCAACCACCTGAAATCAGCCGACATCTTCGATGCCGCCCAATATCCGAACATCCGCTTCGTTTCCACCAAATTCAATTTCAACGGCAAAAAACTTGTTTCCGTTGACGGCAACCTGACCATGCACGGTAAAACTGCCCCCGTCAAACTCAAAGCCGAAAAATTCAACTGCTACCAAAGCCCGATGGCGAAAACCGAAGTTTGCGGCGGTGACTTCAGCACCACCATCGACCGCACCAAATGGGGCGTGGACTACCTCGTTAACGCCGGTATGACCAAAAGCGTCCGCATCGACATCCAAATCGAGGCAGCCAAACAATAAAATCTTTGATAGGAATCAATAAAGATGCCGTCTGAAAAGGTTTGGAAATCGAGCTGACCCAACTTTTCGACCTGAAACAATACGGACAACTCGAACTGCGCCTGTTTGCCGACAGGGTCCGCAATCATGCCGACGACAAAGACAGTAGGAATGCGGACTCAGACCGCCTGCGCAATGACGGCTACTATATGCCCAACCTGCCTATTTCCCGCTACGGGCTGGGTGCAAGCTGGAACAAAGGGGCATGGCAAATCGGCAGCAGCCTGACCCGCTACGCCGCTGCCAAACACACCGGAAACATGGCTGCGGCATACAAAGAACCCTCACTCGGCTCCTACGCCCTGCTCGATGCCTATGTCAGCCATACGCAAAAACACGGCAGATACAGCACAGAATGGTTCTTGGACGGCCGAAACCTGACCAACCGTACCGCACGCGCGCAAAACTCCATCCTCAAATACATTGCGCCGCTGCCCGGACGTTCTATCCGCGCCGGTGTGAGAATTTCGCTGTAAACATCAAATACCGCCTGTAAACGAAATGCCGTCTGAACATTCTTCAGACGGCATTGATTTATTTCAAATACCGATACAGCGTTCAATCTGCCACTTTTTTCAATTCTGCACGCATAGCACCGATGACTGCCTTGTAATCCGGTTTGCCGAAAATCGCCGAACCTGCCACAAAAGTATCTGCGCCGGCTTGGGCGGCAGCGGCGATATTGTCGGTTTTGATGCCGCCGTCCACTTCAATGGCAATACGTCTGCCGCTTTTCTCTTCATAGCGGTCAAGTATGGCACGAACCTGTCTGATTTTTTCCAAAGTGTGCGGAATGAAGCTCTGACCGCCGAACCCGGGGTTGACCGACATCAGCAAAACCATATCCAGCCTGTCCAATACGTTTTCCAACAGATATACGGGCGTTGCCGGATTCAACACCAGCCCCGCCTGACAGCCCATGTCCCGAATCAGGCTCAAGCTGCGGTCAATATGGCGGCTCGCTTCGGGATGGAACGTGATGATTGATGCCCCCGCTTTGGCAAACGACTGAATCAGGTCGTCAACGGGTTCGACCATCAGATGCACATCGATCGGCACGCCCGCATAAGGCTTCAATGCCGCGCAAACCATAGGGCCGAAAGTCAGGTTCGGCACATAATGGTTGTCCATCACGTCAAAATGGATCAGATCTGCACCAGCCGCAATGACGCTTTCCACCTCTTCGCCAAGCCGTGCAAAATCTGCCGATAAAATGCTGGGTGCGATACGGTAAGTAGTCATGTTTTTTCCTTCAATATCCTTTTATAGTGGATTAACAAAAATCAGGACAAGGCGACGAAGCCGCAGACAGTACAGATAGTACGGCAAGGCGAGGCAACGCCGTACTGGTTTTTGTTAATCCACTATACGTTCCGATTCCGCCGTTATGTCTGCCTGCCGGACATACGTACGCATTATTAACAAAAGTTAACCGCGATAATACCATCTTTCACACGTCAATCTAGTATATTTCCTAAAATTTCCAACAAGAGGAAAAGCCGTGCCACTGCTCGCTCCCTGCCATTTTGCCAAACCTGCCGCCTCTTTTTTAAGTATGGCTTTGCTTTCCTGCCAGCTTTCCCACGCCGCCACGGCTTATATCCCCCTGAACGATTTTCAACCGAACTGCGACATACGCCGGCTCGGGCTGACACAGGGTCAGCACAATGAGCTGCGTAAAATCCGCGCCGCCTTCAAAATGGCGGGCGACAGGGCGCGTTTGAAGGTTATGCATTCCGAACACAGCCGCCGCCGGTCT
This sequence comes from Neisseria benedictiae, assembly GCF_958267435.1. NCBI lineage: Bacteria > Pseudomonadati > Pseudomonadota > Betaproteobacteria > Neisseriales > Neisseriaceae > Neisseria > Neisseria benedictiae. The sequence goes on along the minus strand of NZ_CATQFV010000058.1, from coordinate 135,614 downwards.
GTCGTTGAAATCATTTCTTCGGATGTTTTTAATCGGAACGAGGCGCGCGATTATGTCGAAAGCCGCTACCACTCCAGCATGGATTTTGCGGTGGACGAATTGGAAATCCAACACCGCTTCTTCCATATCCTCACACCGCAACAGCAGCAAATGTGGCTTTCTTCCTGTCTCAAATAACTCCTAAAAAACTTACAGCATCCGTTGTTCCGGCAGCCTGCCCGCCCAGTCGCAGGCAAACTGCCAAGCGGAACGTCCCGAGCGGTTGCCCCGCATCTGCGCCCACTGCAACGCCGCCGTCCGGGCAGTTTCGTCATATAGCACATCAAAATCTTCCAACCAGCTTTGCACTGCCGACAGATAATCGTTTTGATCGAACGGATAAAAGCTGAGCCACAATCCGAAACGGTCCGATAGGGATACTTTTTCTTCTACCGCTTCTTTCTGATGGATTTCTCCGCGCACGCCTGTCGTACCTGCATTTTCATCCAAATATTCAGGCATCAGGTGCCGTCTGTTGGAAGTCGCGTACACCAGCACGTTGGCGCAACGTTGGGACAGACCGCCGTCCAATGCCGTTTTCAATGCCTTATAGGTTTCGTCGCCACTTTCAAATGACAAATCGTCGCAAAACACAATGAATTTTTCCGGGCGTTCCTTCAAAAGCGTCAACAGATACGGCAGGCCGATCAAATCGCTTTTATCGACTTCGATCAGGCGCAATCCCTTATCCGCATATTCGTGCAGCAGGGCTTTGACCAGCGAGGATTTGCCTGTTCCGCGCGCGCCGCTCATCAATACATTGTTCGCCGGTCGGCCGGCAATGAATTGTTCGGTATTACGCACCAGCAATTCGGTTTGCCTGCCGACTCCGGCAAGCCGCGACAAAGGGAAAACGTGCGGATCGGGCAAGTGTTCCAAAAAACCTTTTTTGCCCGCACTCTGCCAGCGGAAGGCAAGCGCGTTCCAGTCCGTATGCCCGGGTTCGGGCGGAAGCACGGCATCCAAACGCCGCAAAACAGCATAGGCTTTATCGAGAAATTCGTTCAATTCCATCTCTACCTCACTTTGCATATCTTTGCGCCATCAGCCGTTCGACGGTATCGACAATTGCCTGCGTATTCGGATCGATTTCGATGTTGATCCTGTCTCCGACCTTTCTGCTGCCGAACAGCGTCCGTTCCAAAGTTTCAGGAATCAGATGGACATTGAAACGGCTGTCTTCGACTTTGCCTATGGTCAGGCTGCAACCGTCCAAGCCGACGAACCCTTTGGTCAGGATATAGGGTTTGAGTTCGTGCGGGAGTGAAAACCAAACCGTGCGGTTGAACCCGTCCCGTTCTATTTCGACAATGGGCACGGTTGCCATAATGTGTCCGCTCATAACGTGTCCGCCGATTTCGTCGCCGAAACGCGCCGCCCGTTCGATGTTGACGCAATCGCCTTCCTTTAACAGCCCCAAATTGGTTTTTGCCAAAGTTTCCGCCATTAAATCGAAGCTGACGCGGTTTCCTTCGATTTCGGTAATCGTCAGGCAGCAGCCGTTGTTGGCGACCGATGCGCCGCGTTGCAGATTGTCCGCCGCCTCTTGCGGAAGCTCGACGACATAAGTCTGAAACGCCTCCGACGGGCGGTGGATTGCAGTCAGTTTTCCCAATCCTTGAACAATGCCTGTAAACATAATCCTGTTTCCCTATGTCGGTAAAATAGTGCAAATTGTAGCATTTCCCCGCGAAAAATGCCGTCTGAAACGCCTTCAGACGGCATTGTGCCTCCGGTTCGGGCAAAAACCGCCCGGTACGGCCTGACCTTTCCTTTCCGCGCCGGTCGGCAGTGTTGCCCTTATCCCTCCTGCAAATCGGTTTGCGTGTTCAAGTCGGCAAAATGCCCGTCAAACTCGAATCTGACCGGCCGCGCCCTTTGCTGCTGCAACCAGCTCCTCAATGTTTTCATACCCGAAAACAGATAAGGAATCGCGCTTTGCAGAATTTGCGGACGGATATATATAATGTTGTAGTACATCGTTACCGGCGTTTCCACATAAAACGCATTGCACAACGGTGTGCGTTTGGAGACGCTTTCAAAGCGCGCGACCAAATCGTCCGGCAGGTACGGCATATCGCACGGCACAACCAAAAGCCAGTCGGCAGTCGCCAACTGCAAATCGTTGGCTGCGGTACACAATGCCGAAAGCGGGCCGAAATGCTGCCACTGCCGCGCATCGGGAAAAACGTGCGGGCTGCGGCGGGCATATTCTTCCAAATTCCGGTTGGTACTGATGGCGATATGGCTGACCTGCGGCCTGACCCTGTCGATGACATGGTCTATCAGTGCCTTACCGCCCAAAAGAGCAAGCCCCTTGTCCTCGCCTCCCATACGGCTCGCCTGCCCGCCGGCCAGTATCAGAGCAAAAGTTTTCATTGCGGATGTTCTCTTGGAAAAGTTCGAGGTTTTCATGATTGCAGTCTGTCGTTTCCAATAGTTCAAAATGCCGTCTGAAGCAGACGGCAAATAAATTCATATTATTTGAATTTTATCATAACATGATTTAACACTGAAGCGGTACGGATTGAGTTTTCCTTAACCAATTCTTTCTGAGCAGTTGTATCTAATCCCAAAGAATGATATTGTTTGCATTATTTGGAACAATTTTTCGCCGAGCATGATACTGCCAGCCCGTTTTTCAGACGGCATCAGCCTTTCCCTTCGCCTGAAACTCCTGACCGGACTGTGGGTCGGGTTGGCGGCACTGTCTGTCGTTTTGACACTGCTGCTCTCTTTGCGCTTGGAAAACGCGGCCTCCATCATCGAAGAGGCGGGCAACTTGAGAATGCAGGCATACCGTCTGGCATACATGGCGGGTGAAGGCTCGCCCCGCGCACAAATCGACAATCAGATTGCCGAATTTGAAAAAAGTTTAAAACGCATTGCCCAAAGCGATGCCATCCATCCGCTGATTCCCTCCGACAATCCCCTTGCCTACGATTTGATACAGTCCATGCTGATTATCGACTGGCAGGCACACATCCTCCCCCCGCTCCAGTCCTACCGGCGACCGACTCAGGTCGATCTCTACCGCTTTGCCGGAAACATCGAACTGTTTTTGCAGGCATTGGAAAATGCCAACGAAAAAAACACATGGTGGCTCAGGCGTTTTCAATGGGCGATTATGCTGATGACGCTGGTGTCGTCGGTACTGATGCTGTTTTGGCACCAAATCTGGGTTATCCGCCCGCTTCAGGCATTGGGAGAAGGTGCGGAACGCATCGGTCAGCGGCATTTCGACATCCCTGTTCCCGAAGACGGTACGCCGGAATTCAAACAGGTAGGCCGCTGTTTCAACCAAATGGGCGGCAAACTCAAAGCCCTGTACGACAATTTAGAAGGGCAGGTTGCCGAACAGACCCATAACCTTGAAAAGCAAAACCGCAACCTGACCTTGCTGTACCGGACCACGCGCGACCTGCATCAATCCTATACGCCGCGACAGGCGGCGGAAGAATTTTTGAACCACATCCTGCCCGCCGTGGGCGCGCAATCCGGCAGCATCTGCCTGGAAAACGGTTCCGACACAGACATTTCCGTCCATACGGCCGAACACGGCAAAAAGCCCCATCATTTGGAAAAATACCATGACGAAACCTTCCCCATCGAATATCAAAACGAGAAACTGGGTATGCTTTCGCTCAGCTTTTCAGACGGCATTTCCCTCACCGGAGACGACCGCACGCTGCTTCAAACCCTGATTCGGCAATTAGGCGTATCGCTCGCTGGCGCGAAACAGGAAGAAGAAAAACGTCTGCTTGCGGTATTGCAGGAACGCAACCTGATTGCGCAAGGATTACATGACAGCATCGCACAAGCATTAACGTTCCTAAACCTACAGGTACAGATGCTGGAAACCGCCTTTGCCGAAAACAAACGGGAGGAAGCCGCAGAAAACATCAGCTTTATCAAAACAGGCGTGCAGGAATGTTATGAAGACGTCCGCGAACTGTTGCTCAACTTCCGTACCAAAATCAGCAATAAAGAATTTCCCGAAGCCGTTGCCGACCTATTCTCGCGCTTCACGCAACAGACCGGCACGACTGTCGAAACCGCTTGGGAAAACGGCACGCACCTGCCTACACAGGACGAGCAGCTCCAAATGATTTTCATCCTGCAAGAAAGCCTGTCCAACATTCGCAAACACGCCCGCGCCACCCATGTAAAATTCACCCTTTCCGAACACGGCGGACGCTTTACCATGACCATCCAAGACAACGGACAAGGTTTCGACACGGAGAAAATAGGAGAACCTACCGGCAGCCATGTCGGACTGCACATCATGCAGGAGCGTGCCAAACGCATCCGTGCCGTTTTAGAAATCCGTTCCCAACCCCAACAAGGAACCACCGTCTCATTGACGGGTGCATCTGAAGAAAGCTTGAAATGACCATTAAAATTATTCTGATAGACGACCATACCCTTTTCCGCAGCGGCATTAAAGCCCTTTTGTCGCGCCAACACGGTTTTGAAGTCATCGGCGAAGCCGCAGACGGACTCTCGGGCATCAAAATGATCAGCCGGCTGCAACCCGATGTCGTCCTGCTCGACTTGGATATGCCCGGTATGAACGGACGCGAGGCACTCTCCCAAATCATCAGCATCAATCCGCAACAGGCAGTGATTATGCTGACCGTTTCCGAAGACAGCGACGATTTGACCGAATGTATGCGCATCGGCGCGCGCGGCTACCTGCTGAAAAACATCAACGCCGACTTTCTGCTCGAAAGCATACGCAAAGCCGCCGATGGCGATAATGTATTCTCTCCCGAGATGACCGCCAAACTCGTCAAAAGCCTGATTTCCCCGCAACCCGCCCAAGGGACGCAGGCACTCTCCTCACTTACCCCTCGCGAACTGGAAATCTTGGGCTATCTCGCCGCAGGACACAGCAACAAAATCATCGCCCGCCACCTCGATCTTGCCGAATCCACCGTCAAAGTCCACGTTCAAAACCTGCTCCGCAAACTCAACCTCAGCAGCCGTGTGCAGGCCGCCGTTTACGCCATCCGGCACAACGTCCCCCAACCTGTGCTGGAATAGGCGTTCAGACGGCATCGGGTTAGGAAAAAAGCAATGCGCCCCTTTGACGGGGTGCAATATATAAGGGACGGCATCCGGTGTGCCGTCCCTTTAAGTACGCCATTACCGCCGTAATCCGGACGGAATGGCTTAGGCGGTTTATTTCCAAGAATATTTCACACCCACGGTGCCTTGGTAGCCTTTATGTCTGTTGCTATCGAAGGATTTTTCATAGCGAGCATCTGCATAAAGGTAAGTGTTTTCACTTAAGGAGAATTGAGAACCTAAGCCTAATTCCCACCAAGTGCGGGCAAACTTCCCGGCTAATTTGTCCGACCCGATTAATGCGTTGCCCCTTGCTTTAAAATCGTGCCAAATATTGCCGGTGAAATAATAGGTGCGCGTGCGTTGCTTATCGTTCGGTTGGTTATGCGCCAAACGGAAACCGACACGGCCGCGCAAACCGTAACCTTTTTGCGAAACGGCACGAGTGCCGTCGTTAAAATCTCCCAAGCGCAAGTATTGAGCAATCAGTTGTGCTTGCGGCTCTAAAATCCAACTATCCCCGTTGTTGGTTTTGTCTTTACCTAAGGCGTAAGGGCGGCCGGTTTCCACTGAAAGGGCAGCTCCCCAGCCGTGATTTTTCGCACCTGTACCGTCAACCGCCGAATAACGGTTATTTAACCAAGAAAGCTGCCCCACCAAATCAATGTAAGTGCCGTTTTCATGGTAACGCGTATCGGTTACACCAAGATTAAGTGCGGTAGTTTTTACATGGGAAGTTAATTTATCTGCAATCACGATGCCGTTTTTCGCGCGGTATTCATCATAGAATTTGCTATGGGAACGTAACGCACCGAAATACAAGCCGGTAAAACGACGAGTGAGTTTGCCCTCATCATCTTGTTTGGTTTTAACATCAAAATCGTGTCCCACTTGGAAGCCGTACATATTGGTTTTGAAACCAAAACGTTCTTTTCCATCGAGTTTGAGGTGTTTGCCGATTACGCGCCCCCAAGATTGTTTTTCCACATCTTGCCAATAACTGCCTTGCTTGTCCCAAGAAAGGGTTTGGTTTTCGCCACGGCGTTGGTGAAGTGTATCCAGCATCGCATAGCCTGATTCCAAGTTTTGACGGGGAACGAGTGTATAAGCCGGCGCGCTTGACGTGATGATGGTTTTATCTTGATTCGGCGTGGTTAAAGTCCAGAAGTATTCTGTCGCGCCCGCCTCATCTTTGCGTGAAACCAATTGCAATTCCCCCGCCCCTGTGGTTTTTGCTGTACCGGTAAAGGTTGAACGCGTATTGTAAGCGTAAGGTTTGGTTGCATCCGTAGAATTTATTTCACCATTTGCTGTTCCTTTGTCATCGCCTAAAACTTTAATAACAGGGACACTACGTTTGTAGCGATCGGCAAGTTCGCCGATTGAGCCATCAATAACATTTTCAGTACCATCTGTTTTAACGGCTTTAACAGTCGTATTACCAGAGGCATCACCTGTAATCGTTAATAAATCTGATTCTGAATGTGAGCCGGAATAATCGCCCGGGGTATCCCATTTGGTGTTTACTTCTAACACGCCATTATTACCAACATAATTCCCTTCAATGGTGAGTTTGTCGGCATAGGATTGATTCGCGAGGGTGATGATACCGCCGTTGGTGAATGTTCCCTTTTCAAATACAGAAGTTGTACCCGATAAAGAAATGCCTGTATTAGATAGGGTTAGCCTACCGCCTGATAGCAATGTAGTTCCTTCGGGTGTTTCTAATGATGTACCTTTTTCAAGGTTAAATGTTGCCTTTGTCAGTTTTATCGTTCCAATATCCGATGTGTATTCTATTGTCCCGTTCGCAATTTTTATCACGCCGTCTGTAATAGGGAGTGTCAACTTAAATGGTTTTTCTGTCCCATCAGGCTTAATAAGCGTGCCGGATGCGCCAAATAACAATCCTTCGGGAACGGTAATGGTTCCATCGGTAATTGTTTTACTGATGCTTGCATTGCTGTGATTATGTACTAATTGAATTTTATAGTCGGTGCCTGCCCCTGCCGCATTTTTTGAAGCATCCAGTACACCACCATTGGCAAGATTCACATCATAAGCGGTCGCACGTTGGACAGCTTCATCGGCTTTCGGTGCTAATTCCCAAGTTGCGTTATGATCAACGACAACATCAAGTTTAGAGCTTAAGCCCGCCCTTGAATGCTGATGCGTCAGGCCGACCGCTTTTGCCTGATTATCCAGCGTAAAAGTAAGATCTGAGGCTTTGGTTTTTGCTAATTTTGTTTCAGCCAACCAACCTTTGTTTGCCGCCCTTGCTTCAGATTGCTCACCTTTTAATAAGAATTTTGCATTTTCAGCAACAAATTCCCCATTGTTAAACCAGCTGGCGACTTTGCCTCCTGCAAACTGTACCGCCAAGCTGTTCACATTCTTGGCATCCGCGACAATCAATGAGGCATTTTCAGAAGTGGTTGAAATTTTGGTATTGTTCAACCGCACTTCTTGATCTTTGTTTGGTTCGTTACGGGAAACATTATCACTAAAAAAGCCATACCGTACTTTAGTGGTATAGTCTTGCGTATCAAATACAATAGCGGAATTACCCGACTTGATTGTTCCTGTACTGGTTTCACTATCTGCGATTAAACGGGATTTTGTGCCGAATAAGCGCACCGTAGCTGAATCTTTTGTTTCTGAAGTATCAAGCACCATATTGCCTGTCGAGTTGATTGCCGCACCTTTGTAATCATTAGGTTTATCTGTGTTAGGTAATTCTGGTTTACCAATTTTCAGTGCTGCGGAATGTTTACCATTTGCTTTTACAGTGATATTGCTGTCTTTTAAATTGGCTTCCGCGCCGTCGCCGTTGATATAGATGCCAGTCAGATAATCGCCGATTTTAGCCGTTGATTTGTCTTCAACATTAATTGTTAGGTTTTTTTCGGCGGTAAATACCGCTTTGGGCTTGGATGTATTGTGCCTGTCGATACGGATACCGGAAAGCTGTTGCCCGAACGGTGCGGTTGCTTTGTCAAAACTCTTTGAGCCCAAAACCGTACCTGCCGTATTATCTACCTTGACAGACGCATCACCTTTCAAAGTCAACGCGGTTTTATTTTTGCCGTCACCCGCCCAGTCGTAGCCAACGGCAATGCCGTAAGCCGCGTTAGAGTCCGGCGACATATTATAATTTTGCTCACTGGAAAGGGTAATGTCGATGGAGGTTTTGCCCTGAATTTCTGCCGAACGGTCGCCACGGATAATCAGCCCTTTCGGGCGCGAATGCTGCGAAGGGTCGGCAGGTTTGACCGTAATATCCGCATTGCCGGTTACGGTGTTGTTTGCGTGATTAAACTCAAAACCGATAGGTTCGTCAGTAGAACCGGCAAGGTTGACTGAAATAGCATCCATCACGGGGGGGGGCGGAAAAAGCCGTTACAGACATAGATGAAATCAAAACACTTAAAATTGTTTTATTATGGACGGATTGCTTCATAAAACCTCCGCATTTCGGGAACAGGGATAAATACGATGTAAGAATAAACTATATTATATGCTTTTCTCATTCTACAACATTATTAAAATATAGTTAAGAAGTTTTAAGTCTCTATACCGGGAAAAATATCGGTTTGCAGAACTGTGTTGCGGATACGCGTTCGGAAGATGCAAAATGCCGTCTGAAAGGGCTTTCAGACGGCATTTCAATGTATGAATAATCAGGCAACTTGGGTTTGATGTTCGTCACCCCGACGCTCGCGGATGCAACCCAAACGGTAAACTGTCTCGCCCTGCCCGCTCAGGAATGACTGAACCGCATCGGCATCTTCGGCAGCGACGATGACGACCATACCGATGCCGCAGTTAAAGGTTCGGTACATTTCTTGGGTTTCCACATTGCCCGCCTTTTGAAGCCATTGGAAGAGCTTGGGCAATTCCCACGATTCGGCATCGATTTGTGCAACCGTGTTTTCAGGCAACACGCGCGGCACGTTTTCGGTAATGCCGCCGCCGGTAATGTGCGCCATACCTTTAATGGTAAATTTTTCTAAAGCGGCAAGAATCGGTTTCACATACAGACGGGTCGGCGCAATAACGGCCTCACGCAAGGTTTTGCCATTATCAAACTCGGCATCCAGATCGGGATTGTCGCGTTCGATGATTTTACGGATGAGGGAATAGCCGTTTGAATGTGCGCCGTTGGAAGCCAAACCCAATACCACATCGCCCGCGCCGATGCTGCGGCCGGTAATGACATTCTCTTTTTCCACCACGCCGACGGCAAAACCCGCCAAATCGTATTCACCAACGGGATACATACCCGGCATTTCGGCAGTTTCCCCGCCAATCAGGGCGCAGCCGGATTCTTCGCAACCTTGTGCAATGCCTTTGATCACATCGGTCGCGCGCGGAACATCCAATTTGCCGCAGGCAAAATAATCCAAGAAAAACAATGGCTCAGCACCTTGAACCAAAATATCGTTGACACTCATTGCAACAAGGTCGATGCCCACCGTATCGTGTTTATCCCAATCGAAGGCAAGTTTGAGCTTGGTACCTACGCCGTCCGTACCGCTGACCAATACGGGGTTTTGATATTTCTTGCCGATTTCGACCAACGCGCCGAAGCCGCCCAAATCCCCCAATACTTCCGGGCGCATCGTGCGTTTGGCAAAAGGTTTGATGTTTTCGACCAGTTGGTCGCCTGCGTCGATATCGACACCTGCATCGCGGTAACTCAATGAAGTACTCATCATTTTTCCTTGGTAAATGGGGATTGGACGGTAAAATAACGGGGCGTATTCTACCTTATTTCGCGTTTGCAGGTTTGGATTTTTAGACAATATTGTAAACAATATTCTTTGTATGGCAGATTTTTTGACAAACCGTGCAAGGATATTGATGACCCAAGCAAGGTCAGGTTCGGTATTTGAAAATTGTCCGGAAAAACAAGCCCGCCGGATTTTGACGGATTGCCCCATAAAATTAAAAATGCGGGTTTCCCGAAACAGCAACCGTTCCGAGACCGGAAGTACTGGCATCACCTGTCCGCAGATAATCCGGTACAAACTTTTTTATTGTTCATACAATGATTTTATTTAAGAAAATATATGAGCTATCGGACAACCCGTTTCCCGATACCGGCCAATAAAATGCCGTCTGAAATTTTTCAGACGGCATCGCGTATCATTTAAACATTAATCCAGTAAACATCAATCCAGCTTTTTAAAGTGGCGGCGGCGTTCCAATTCGCTCAAGTAACGCTTGCGCAGACGGATGGATTGCGGTGTGATTTCTACCAGCTCATCATCGTCGATAAACTCGACCGCGCCTTCCAGCGTCAGCTTGATCGGCGTAGTCAGGCGCACGGCTTCGTCAGTGCCGCTGGCACGGATATTGGTAAGTTTTTTGCCTTTGAGCGGGTTGACCACCAAATCGTTGTCGCGACTGTGGATGCCGATAATCATACCTTCGTAGATTTTGTCGTTGGGCGATACGAACATACGGCCGCGGTCTTCCAGATTCCACAAGGCATAAGCAACCGCCTCGCCCTGCTCTTGGGACACCAGCACGCCGTTGTGGCGGCCGGGCATATCGGGTTTGACGGGCGCGTAGTCGTCGAACACGTGGCTCATCAGCCCGACACCGCGCGTCAAGGTCATAAATTCGCCTTGGAAACCGATCAAGCCGCGCGCTGGAATATGGTATTCGAGGCGGGTGCGTCCGTTACCGTCGCTTTCCATATTGGTCAGTTCGCCACGGCGGCGGCCGAGTTCTTCCATTACCGCGCCTTGGTTGTCGTCGGGTACGTCCACGGTCAGGTTTTCATACGGTTCGCATTTTTGACCGTCGATGTCGCGGTACACGACGCGCGGTTTGCCGACGGCGAGTTCGTAGCCTTCGCGGCGCATATTTTCCAGCAAAATGGTCAGGTGCAGCTCGCCGCGTCCAGATACGCGGAACACGTCGGCATCGGCGGTATCTTCCACGCGCAGGGCGACGTTGGTCAGCAATTCTTTTTGCAGGCGGTCGCGGATTTGGCGGCTGGTTACGAATTTGCCTTCGGTACCCGCCAACGGGCTGGTGTTGACCATAAAGTCCATCGTCAGCGTCGGTTCGTCCACGCTCAACATCGGCAGGCCTTTGGGGTTGTCTTTGTCGGTGATGGTTACGCCGATGCCGATGTCTTCGATACCGGAAATAATCACGATGTCGCCGGCTTCGGCTTCTTCAAGCGGCACGCGTTCCAAACCTTTGAAACCCAAAAGCTGGTTGATGCGGCCTTGGGCGATTTGCTGCTCGTGGTTCATGACGGCAACGGTTTGACCGGGTTTGATGCGCCCGTTCAGGATGCGGCCGATGCCGAGGCGGCCGGTGTAGTTGTCGTAGTCGAGTTGGGAAATTTGCAGTTGCAGCGGCTCGTCCGCACTGCCGCTCGGTGCGGGCGTGTATTTTAGGATGGTGTCGAACAGCGGACGCATGTCGTTGCTCTCGTCGGTTTCTTCCAGCTTGGCAAAGCCGCTCAAACCTGAAGCGTAAACAATCGGGAAATCCAACTGCTCGTCGGTCGCGCCCAAGTTGTCGAAGAGTTCGAAAGTTTGGTCGATAACCCAGCTCGGGCGGGCGGACGGCTTGTCGATTTTATTGATGACGACAATCGGTTTCAGCCCCAAAGCCAAGGCTTTTTTGGTCACGAAACGGGTTTGCGGCATCGGACCTTCCTGTGCGTCCACCAACAAGACGACGCAGTCCACCATCCCCAAAACGCGCTCCACTTCGCCGCCGAAGTCGGCGTGTCCCGGCGTGTCGACGATATTGATGTGGTAGCCCGCGTAATCGATGGCGGTGTTTTTGGCGAGGATGGTGATGCCGCGTTCTTTTTCAAGGTCGTTGCTGTCCATCACGCGCTCATCAACCTGCTGGTTGGCGCGGAATGTGCCGGATTGGCGCAGCAGTTGGTCGACTAATGTGGTTTTGCCGTGGTCGACGTGGGCGATAATGGCGATGTTGCGGATTTGTTTCATAATTAATGTTTTTCAAAAACTGTAAGAGATAACTGCGCATTATACCACGCTTTACCGGACAGTATTTGGGAAATGAAGATGCCGTCTGAAGCCCTTGCCTTTCAGACGGCATCTTCTTACATATAGTGGATTAACAAAAACCAGTACGGCGTTGCCTCGCCTTAGCTCAAAGAGAACGATTCTCTAAGGTGCTGAAGCACCAAGTGAATCGCTTCCGTACTATTTGTACTGTCTGCGGCTTCGTCGCCTTGTCCTGATTTAAATTTAATCCACTATACTTTCAGTTATCCAGTTCAGTTATCCAGTTGCGCAACCACCTTGCCGCCGGGGCGATTTCGCTCGCCAACAGCCCTGTCGTAATGCCTGCCGATTCTTTTATGACATCTGCCGCCGCACCGTGCAGCCAAACGCCCGCGCAGGCGGCTTCAAAAACCGGCACGCCCTGTGCAAGCAGACTGCCGATGATGCCGCCCAACACATCTCCGCTTCCCGCCGTTGCCAGCCCCGCGTTGCCGCTATGGTTGGCATAGATTTCCGTATCGGACGCGGCAACCAATGTTTTGTGCCCCTTTAAAACCACGGTTGCGCCGAAAATTGCCCCTATCTTTCTCACTGCCGCCGTCCGATCCGCCTGAACCTGTGCAACCGTCGTTCCAAGCAGGCGCGCGGCTTCGGCGGGGTGCGGCGTTAAAATCAGGTTTTTACACCCACGCGCCAGATTTCGGGTTTCGGCATCGGTTGATAATATGTTCAGCGCGTCCGCATCCAAAAGGACGGGCTTGTCCGTGTGTTCCGCCAAAATTCCGGCAAGCGTTCCGACCGCCGCCTTATCCGTACCCAGGCCGCAACCCGCCGTCCAAGCGTTTATGCCTTGACGCTTGGTCAAACCGTCTGCCGTGTCCAACATAATTTCGGGAAAACCGGCAATGACGGCGAAAGGCAGCGTTTCCTGATTGAAACCCGCCCACACCTTACCGCAGCCAAGATACATCGCCACGGATGCCGCCAATATGGGCGCGCCGCTCATACCCGCAGCCCCGCCGACAACCGCCAGTGTTCCGAAAGTCCCTTTGTGCGAATCTTCCGCACGGGCTTTGAAAACATGGGGAAAACGCAATGCCGTCTGAAGCATCCGGCGGCGGCTTTCGCCTGAAAGATGAAAAACGGGAAACATTGCCCCTCCAATCGGTTAAAATTAAGGCTCGAAAACAAACCGATTCTACCGCCGGAAACCGATTATGAAAAACAAAACCAAAGTCTGGGACCTCCCCACCCGCCTTTTCCACTGGCTGCTTGCCGCATCCCTGCCCTTTATGTGGTATAGCGCGAAAGCCGGCGGCGATATGCTGCAATGGCACACGCGCGTCGGGCTGCTCGTCCTTTTCCTGCTCGTATTCCGCCTCTGCTGGGGTATTTGGGGCAGCGATACCGCCCGTTTTTCCCGTTTTGTCCGAGGTTGGGCAGGCATACGCGGCTATCTGAAAAACGGCATTCCCGAAAATATCCAGCCCGGACACAACCCCTTGGGCGCACTGATGGTCGTTGCGCTTTTGGCAGCTGTCTCATTTCAAGTCGGCACCGGGCTTTTTGCCGCCGATGAAAACACCTTCAGCACCAACGGCTACCTCAACCATTTGGTTTCCGAACATACGGGCAGCCTTATGCGGAAAATCCACCTCAACTTTTTCAAGCTGCTCGCCGTTTTTTCCGCCATTCATATCGCCGCCGTCGCCGCATACCGCGTGTTCAAAAAGAAAAACCTCGTCCTCCCGATGATAACCGGCTTCAAATACATCGAAGGCAAAACCTCAATCCGCTTTGCAGGCAAAGCCGCGCTTGCCGCCGCATTATCGGTTGCCGCACTTGCCGCAGCCGCCATTTTATTCCTTTCCTGAAATTTGGACATTATGCCGTCTGAAGCCCTTTTCTGCCTTTCAGACGGCATTCCCCTCACCACGCAAACGGTCTGAATGCCCGAAACGGCTTCAGGCCGTTTTTCTTCCGAAACCGTTATAAAACGGAAAACCGCCGTATCCGCAGCCGCCCCCATATAGCTTTCAGCTTCTAACAAATACCTTTTTATTATTTAACCGGGGAAATCCTTTTGTCTAAAATGACTCGCGTTCCGACAAAAATACCGCGACGCATCATATCGGAAACAAGGTGCGTGCAAACAGCAAAGGAGTTCGCCAGTGAATTATTTCCCCATTTTCGCCAACCTCGCCGGCCGCCCCATATTGGTCGTAGGCGGCGGTTCGGTCGCCGCGCGCAAAATCAGCCTGTTGCTGGATGCCGGCGCGCAAGTCAGGGTTGTTGCAAATCAGTTGAATGCTGAATTAAGTGCGCTGGCGGCAGAAAACAAAATCCTGTGGCTTGCCGAAGAATTTCGTGCCGAACACATCCGCACAGTTTTCCTCATCATTGCGGCAAGCAGCGACCAAGCCCTCAACCGGCGCGTTTTCCATCTTGCCGAAAGCTGCCAAAAACCGGTCAACGTGGTGGACGATCGCGATTATTGCAGTTTTATTTTTCCTTCGATTATTAATCGCAATCCGATTCAAATTGCCGTTTCCAGTTCGGGCAGCGCGCCCGTCCTCGCCCGTTTGCTGCGTGAAAAACTGGAAGCCCTGCTGCCTCATTCTTTGGGCGATATGGCGGAAATCTCCGGAAGATGGCGCGATGCGGTCAAAGCCAAACTGAAATCCGTTACCGAACGCCGCCGTTTTTGGGAAAAACAGTTCAACGGCCGTTTTGCCGCCCTCGTTAAAAATCAACAAACCGCCCAAGCCGAACAGGAGTTGGCAAAGCAGTTGGAACAAAATTATCAAGGCGGTTTTGTGTCTTTGGTCGGTGCGGGCCCCGGCGATGCGGGGTTGCTGACGCTCAAAGGGCTGCAGGAAATCCAACAGGCAGACGTGGTGCTTTACGACGCGCTGGTTTCAGACGGCATACTGTCCCTCGTCCGCCGCGATGCGGAACGGATTTTTGTCGGCAAGCGCGCGCAAGGCGGCTGCATTGCACAAGAAGAAACCAATGCGCTTTTGATCAAACTAGCCCGCGAGGGCAAACGCGTGGTGCGTTTGAAAGGCGGAGATTCTTTTGTGTTCGGACGCGGCGGCGAAGAATTGGAAGTGCTGGCGCACCACCACATTCCGTTTTCGGTTGTGCCCGGCATTACCGCCGCCATCGGTGCGACGGCTTACGCCGGCATCCCGCTCACGCACCGCGATTATGCCCAAAGTGCGGTTTTCGTAACCGGCCACCGCAAGGCGGATGCGCCCGATATCGAATGGCAGACGCTTGCCCGCAGCCGCCAAACCCTGGTGATTTATATGGGCACGCTCAAAGCCGCGCTGATTGCCGAACGGCTGCAACAATACGGTCGCCCGCCCGACACGCCTGCCGCCGTCATCAGCCACGGCACGCAATCAACGCAATCAACAGCAATCGGCACGCTCGCCAACCTCGCCCGCCTCGCCGAAAACGCGCCGAAGCCGGCTTTAATTGTTGTGGGCGAAGTGGTGGAACTGCACGAAAGACTGGCTTGGTTCGGCGAAAACGCCAAAAAAGCAAGCAATCCGGCCGAACACGCGTATTTTGCATTGGACGGACTGGGCACCGGACAAGAACAACAAGCCGCATAAAGCAAGGCGGACAAAATGAAAATTTTCAAACCTGCTTTATGGAAAATTCCGCCGATTGAAAATGGCAGTGAAACAGCTTTGGCGGAAAAAACGGAAACCCTCAAACAACGCCTGCACCGGATTGCCGGCAGCCACCGGGATGCACGGTTTGCCAGCAGCCTTGCGGCAGAAGATATGGTGATTACCGACCTTATCGCCGGCGAAAACCTCAATATCGGCATTTTTACCTTGGATACGGGGCTGCTGCACGCGGAAACTTTAAACCTGTTGGATAGGATTGAACGTGTTTATCCGCATATGCAAATCAAGCGTTTCCAACCGATACGGGAAGATGCCCTGCATTATGTGGAAAGCAAAGGCAGGTTTGCCTTTTACGACAGCGTTGAAGCGCGCCGCGAATGCTGCCGCATCCGAAAAATCGAACCGCTCGACCGCGCCATTGCAGGCGCGGACGCCTGGCTTACCGGGCAACGCCGCGAACAGTCCGCCACACGCACGGAACTGCCGTTTGCCGAATACGATGCCGGACGGGGCATCGGCAAATACAACCCGATTTTCGACTGGTCGGAACACGACGTGTGGGCATACATCCTCGCCAACAATGTGCCTTACAACGATTTGTACCGGCAAGGATTTCCCAGCATAGGCTGCGACCCCTGCACCCGTCCCGTCAAGGCCGGCGAAGACATCCGCGCCGGGCGGTGGTGGTGGGAAGATAAAAACAGCAAAGAATGCGGGCTGCACAAATAATTCATAAGGATCAAACAGAGGAAATAAGGAATATCGTATGACGAAAACCGAACCGAACAACGCCCAACTCGACTGGTTGGAATCCGAATCCATCCACATCATCCGCGAAGTAGCGGCGGAATGCGAAAACCCCGCCCTGCTCTTTTCCGGCGGCAAAGATTCCGTGGTCCTGCTCGCCCTCGCCTGCAAAGCCTTCCGGCTGGGCAGCCGGCCGGTGAAACTGCCCTTCCCGCTGGTGCATATCGACACGGGACACAATTATCCCGAAGTGATTGCCTTCCGCGACGCGCAGGCGGCAAAACTCAATGCCCGCCTGATAGTGGGGCGCGTGGAAGACTCCATTGCCAAAGGCACGGTGGTCTTACGCAAAGAAACCGATTCGCGCAATGCGGCGCAGGCGGTTACGCTGTTGGAAACCATCGAGGCAAACGGCTTTGACGCGCTGATGGGCGGCGCGCGGCGCGACGAAGAAAAAGCCCGCGCCAAAGAACGGATTTTCTCGTTCCGCGACGAGTTCGGACAATGGAATCCGAAGGCGCAACGCCCCGAGCTGTGGTCGCTGTACAACACCAGGCTGCACAAAGGCGAAAATATGCGCGTCTTCCCGATTTCCAACTGGACGGAACTCGACATCTGGCAATACATCGCCCGCGAAAACCTCGAACTGCCGCCGATTTATTACAGCCACAGGCGCGAAGTGGTCAGACGCAGGGGGCTGCTGGTCCCCGTAACGCCGCTCACCCCGAAAATGCCGTCTGAAACCTCCGAAATCCTTGATGTCCGCTTCCGCACCGTCGGCGACATCAGCTGCACCTGCCCGGTAGAAAGCACCGCGTCCACGCCGACGGAGATTATCAGAGAAACAGCGGTTGCCGACATTTCCGAACGCAGCGCGACCCGGCTGGACGATCAGGCAAGCGAGGCGGCAATGGAAAAACGCAAAAAAGAAGGCTATTTCTAAATTTCAAAAACCCTTTAAGCAGATATGAGGAAGAAAATATGACGGCACAACACCAGACCCCGCTCCGCTTCATTACCGCCGGCAGCGTCGATGACGGCAAAAGCACCTTAATCGGACGACTACTCTACGACAGCAAAGCCCTGCTGTCCGACCAAATCAAAACCTTGGAATCCGGCAAAAGCAAAGGTTTGAAAGAAGCCATAGACTTCTCCATCCTGACCGACGGACTGGAAGCCGAACGCGAACAGGGCATTACGATCGATGTGGCATACCGCTATTTTTCCACGGCGAAACGGAAATTCATCATCGCCGACACGCCGGGGCACGAACAATACACGCGCAATATGGTTACGGGCGCAAGCACCGCTTCGGCGGCAGTCGTACTGGTTGACGCATCCCAACTGGATTTCGGCGCGCAGCCCTTGCAGCTTCTGCCGCAGACCAAACGCCATTCCGCCATCCTCCGCCAACTCAACTGCCCGCATATTGTGGTGGCGGTCAACAAAATGGACCTGCTGGATTACAGCGAAGACAAATTCAACGCCATTGTGGAGGCATACCGCCGGCTCGCCGGACGGCTCGGTTTGAAAGACGTGCATTTCGTACCGGTGTCCGCACTCTTGGGCGACAACCTCGTTTACCCCGGCGGCAATATGCCGTGGTATCGGGGCGAACCGCTGCTGGCCATCTTGGAAAACCTGCCGGGGGCGGACGAAGTCAGCCGCACCGCCGACGATTTTTATTTCCCCGTGCAACTGGTCGTCCGCCAAGATGCCGACAAGGCCGATGATTTCCGAGGCTATCAGGGGCGCATCGAACGCGGTTCGGTCGCCGTCGGACAAACCGTCCGCATCGAACCGAATGGGCTGACCGCCGAAGTGTCTGAAATCATCACACCCAAAGGCGAAGTGGCGCAGGCTTTTGCCGGAGAGGCGGCAACCCTCCGGCTGGATCGCGACATCGATGTTTCGCGCGGCGACCTTTTTGTCGATAAAAATTCCCCGCTCGCCCCGCAAAAACATCTGGAAGCCACGCTTTGCTGGTTTGACGAACGTCCGCTCAACACCGCGCGCAAATACCTGCTCAAGCACGGCACGCAAACCGTGCCGGCAAAAGTCGGGGAAATTGAAAGCGTTTTGGATGTCCGCACGCTGGAACAAGAGGCCGGCGCGGAATCCTTGAAGATGAACGACATCGCCAAAGTCCGCATCAACCTTCAAAAACCCGTTACGGCAACGCCTTATGCGGAAAACACCGCCGCCGGTTCGTTTATCCTGATAGACGAAGCGACATACGGCACTGTTGCGGCAGGTATGATTTTATGAGTGAACACGATATGCAGAACACAAATCCGCCATTACCGCCTATGCCGCCCGAAATCACGCAGCTCCTGTCGGGGCTGGACGCGGCACAATGGGCGTGGCTGTCCGGCTATGCTTGGGCAAAAGCAGGAAACGGGGCATCCGCAGGGCTGCCCGCGCTTCAGACGGCATTGCCGGCGGCAGAACCCTTTTCCGTTACCGTCCTTTCCGCCTCGCAAACCGGCAATGCGAAATCCGTTGCCGACAAAGCGGTGGACAGCCTGAAAGCCGCCGGCATACAAGTCAGGCGCGCCGAACTGAAAGACTACAAGGCGAAAAACATCGCCGGCGAACGCCGCCTGCTGCTGGTTACGTCCACCCAGGGCGAAGGCGAACCGCCGGAAGAAGCCGTCGTGCTGCACAAACTGCTGAACGGCAAAAAAGCCCCGAAATTGGACAAACTCCAATTTGCCGTACTGGGCTTGGGCGACAGCTCCTATCCGAATTTCTGTCAGGCAGGTAAAGATTTCGACCGGCGTTTTGAAGAATTGGGCGCAAAACGGCTGCTCGAACGCGTTGATGCGGATTTGGACTTTACCGCCTCCGCAAACGCCTGGACAGATAATATCGCCGCACTCTTAAAAGAAGAAGCCGCAAAAAACCGGGCAACACCCGCGCCACAGGCAATGCCCCCCGCCGACCTTCAGACGGTACCGGAGAGCAGGTACTGCAAGGCAGACCCCTTTCCCGCCGCCCTGCTGGCCAATCAGAAAATCACCGCCCGCCAATCCGATAAAGACGTGCGCCACATCGAAATCGATTTGAGCGGTTCGGATTTGCACTACCTCCCGGGCGACGCGCTCGGCGTTTGGTTTGACAACGATCCGGCACTAGTCAGGGAAATCCTAGACCTGCTCGGCATCGATCCGGCAACGGAAATACAGGCGGGCGGAAAAACCCTGCCGGTTGCCTCCGCACTGTTATCCCATTTTGAACTCACGCAAAACACCCCCGCCTTTGTCAAAGGCTATGCCCCGTTCGCCGATGATGACGAACTCGACCGTATTGCTGCCGACAACGCCGTTTTGCAAGGCTTTGTGCAAAGCACGCCGATTGCCGATGTGCTGCACCGCTTCCCTGCAAAACTGACGGCGGAACAATTCGCCGGCCTGCTTCGCCCGCTTGCGCCGCGCCTGTATTCGATTTCCTCGTCGCAGGCGGAAGTGGGGGACGAAGTGCACCTGACCGTCGGCGCGGTGCGTTTTGAACACGAAGGGCGCGCCAGGGCGGGCGGCGCATCGGGTTTCCTTGCCGACCGGCTGGAAGAGGACGGCACGGTGCGCGTGTTTGTGGAACGCAACGACGGCTTCAGGCTGCCCGAAGACAGCCGCAAGCCGATTGTGATGATCGGCTCGGGCACCGGCGTCGCACCGTTCCGCGCTTTCGTCCAACAACGTGCCGCAGAAAATGCAGCAGGCAAAAACTGGCTGTTTTTCGGCAATCCGCATTTTGCCGCCGACTTCCTCTATCAGACCGAATGGCAGCAGTTTGCCAAAGACGGCTTCCTGCACAGGTACGATTTCGCCTGGTCACGCGATCAGGAAGAAAAAATCTATGTGCAGGACAAAATCCGCGAACAGGCGGAAGGGCTTTGGCAATGGCTGCAGGAAGGCGCGCATATCTATGTGTGCGGCGATGCGGCAAAAATGGCAAAAGACGTGGAAGCCGCCTTGCTGGATGTGATTATCGGGGCAGGACATTTGGACGAAGAGGGCGCAGAAGAATATTTAGATATGCTGCGCGAAGAAAAACGCTATCAGCGTGATGTTTATTGATTAAATATAATCGGGAGGAACACAAAATGACCGTACAGGCCAAGACAAAAGGTTTGGCGTGGCAAGAAAAACCGCTATCCGACAATGAACGTCTGAAAACCGAAAGCAATTTTTTACGCGGCACGATTTTGGACGATTTGAAAGACCCGCTCACGGGCGGCTTCAAGGGCGACAATTTCCAACTCATCCGCTTCCACGGTATGTATGAGCAGGACGACCGCGACATCCGCGCCGAACGTGCCGAGGCAAAACTCGAGCCTTTGAAATTTATGCTTTTGCGCTGCCGGCTGCCGGGCGGGATCATCAAACCGTCCCAATGGATAGAATTGGACAAATTCGCCCGCGAAAACAGTTATTACCGATCCATCCGGCTGACCAACCGGCAAACCTTCCAATTTCACGGCGTGCCGAAAGCCAAGTTGCAGACGATGCACCGCCTCTTGCACAAACTGGGTTTGGATTCCATCGCCACGGCGGCGGATATGAACCGCAACGTGCTTTGCACGTCCAACCCGATCGAGTCCGAACTGCACCGGCAGGCTTACGAATACGCGAAAAAGATTTCCGAACACCTGCTGCCGCGCACGCGCGGTTATCTGGATGTGTGGGTGGACGGCAAAAAAGTCCAAAATTCCGACGACTTCCTTCAAGAAGACGAGCCGATTTTGGGCAAAACCTATCTGCCGCGCAAATTCAAAACCGCAGTCGTCATCCCGCCCTTGAACGATGTGGACTGCTACGGCAACGATTTGGATTTTGTCGCCGTTTCAGACGGCAACGGACGGCTTGCCGGCTTCAATGTTTTGGCGGGCGGCGGGCTTTCGATGGAACACGGCAACACCAAAACCTATCCGAACATTTCACTGGAACTGGGTTTCGTGCCTCCGGAACACGCGCTGAAGGCCGCCGAAGCAGTGGTAACCACGCAACGCGACTTCGGCAACCGCAGCGACCGCAAAAACGCCCGCACCCGCTACACCATTCAAAATATGGGCTTGGACAACTTCCGCGCCGAAGTCGAACGCCGTATGGGTATGCCGTTCGAACCCATACGACCGTTCAAATTTACCGGGCGCGGCGACCGTATCGGCTGGGTGAAAGGCATAGACGGCAACTGGCATTTGACCCTTTTCATCGAAAGCGGACGTTTGGTTGACGAAGGCGGGAAACAGCTTCTGACCGGCGTGTTGGAAATCGCCAAAATCCACAAAGGCGATTTCCGCATCACCGCCAACCAAAACCTCATCGTGGCAAATGTCGCCGAAGCAGACAAAGCAAAAATCGAAGAACTTGCCCGAACATACGGATTAATCCGCAATGATGTCAGTAAACTGCGTGAAAATGCGATGTCCTGCGTTTCCTTTCCGACCTGCCCGCTGGCAATGGCGGAAGCCGAACGCGTGCTGCCGGACTTCATCGGCGAGCTGGATAAGATTATGGCGAAACACGGCACGTCGGACGACTACATCGTTACCCGCATTACCGGCTGCCCGAACGGCTGCGGACGGGCGATGTTGGCGGAAATCGGACTGGTCGGCAAAGCCGTCGGACGCTACAACCTCCACATCGGCGGCGACCGCGAAGGCGTACGCATCCCCCGCCTCTACAAAGAAAACATTACCCTGCCGGAAATCCTTTCCGAATTAGACGACCTGATCGGCAAATGGGTGGCAGAACGCAATATCGGCGAAGGTTTCGGCGATTTCGCCATACGGACGGGCATCGTCAAACCCGTGTTGGATGCGCCCGTCGATTTTTGGGACGCATCCAAAGCCGTCGCGATTGCCCGCGCCTGAACCCGTCCCCGCATTCCTGCGGGGATTTTCTTTTTTGCCGCACGCCGTTTCAATCCCGCAAAATTCCGATACTTGGTATAAAATATCTTTTTTTTCATTTCAAAACACAACAAAAATGCCGTCTGAACGCCTTTTGCCGTTCAGACGGCATAGCAGACAAGGAAACACACTATGCCGGACTACCGCTCCAAAACCTCCACCCACGGCCGCAATATGGCGGGCGCACGCGCATTGTGGCGCGCCACCGGCGTGATGGAAACCGACTTCGGCAAACCGATTATCGCCGTTGCCAACTCGTTCACCCAATTCGTGCCAGGTCATGTCCACCTGCACAATATGGGTCAGCTGGTTGCCCGCGAAATCGAAAAAGCCGGCGCCATCGCCAAAGAATTCAACACCATCGCCATCGACGACGGCATCGCTATGGGACACAGCGGTATGCTGTATTCCCTGCCCAGCCGCGATTTGATTGCCGACTCCATCGAATACATGGTCAACGCCCACTGCGCCGACGCACTGGTGTGCATTTCCAACTGCGACAAAATCACCCCGGGCATGCTGATTGCCGCCATGCGCCTGAACATTCCGACTATCTTCGTTTCCGGCGGCCCGATGGAAGCCGGTAAAGTTATCGGCGTAGCCAATATTCAGCCTGAACGCCGTTTGGACTTGATTGATGCCATGATCGAATCGGCAGACGACAATATCAGCGACAAACAAGTCGAAGAAGTCGAGCAAAACGCCTGCCCGACCTGCGGTTCGTGTTCGGGTATGTTTACGGCAAACTCGATGAACTGCCTGACCGAAGCACTCGGCCTTTCCCTGCCGGGCAACGGTTCATACTTGGCGACCCACGCAGGCCGCAAAGAATTGTTCCTCGAAGCAGGCCGCATGATTGTCGAAATCACCAAACGCTATTACGAGCAAAACGACGAAACCGTGCTGCCGCGCAGCATCGCCACCAAAAAAGCGTTTGAAAACGCCATGACCATGGACATCGCCATGGGCGGCTCTACCAATACCATTTTGCACTTGCTCGCCGTTGCCAACGAAGCCGGTGTCGATTTCAAAATGGCCGACATCGACCGCTTGAGCCGCGTTGTACCTTGCATCTGTAAAACCGCGCCAAACAACCACGATTACTACATGGAAGACGTACACCGCGCAGGCGGTATCTTCGCCATCCTGAAAGAATTGGACAAAGCAGGCAAACTGCACACCGACGTGTACACCATCCACGCGCCGACTCTGAAAGACGCGATTGAAAAATGGGACGTAACTAACCCTGAAAACACCCATGCCATCGAGCGTTTCAAAGCGGCTCCAGGCGGCGTGCGCACTACTCAGGCGTTCTCGCAAAACCGTATGTGGAAAACCCTCGACCTCGACCGCGAAAAAGGCTGTATCCGCGATGTGGAACATGCCTACTCGCAAGACGGCGGCTTGGCAGTATTGTTCGGCAACATCGCCGAGCGCGGTTGCGTGGTAAAAACCGCAGGCGTGGACGAGAGCATCCTCAAATTTACCGGCCGCGCCCGCGTATTTGAAAGCCAAGAAGACGCAGTAGAAGGCATTTTGGGCAACCAAATCGTGGCAGGCGATATCGTCATCATCCGCTACGAAGGCCCTAAAGGCGGTCCGGGCATGCAAGAAATGCTGTACCCGACTTCTTACCTGAAATCCAAAGGTTTGGGCAAAGCCTGCGCCCTCCTGACCGACGGCCGCTTCTCCGGCGGCACATCAGGCTTGTCCATCGGCCACGCTTCGCCTGAAGCGGCAGAAGGCGGCGCCATCGGTTTGGTACACGAAGGCGACACCATTGAAATCGACATTCCAAACCGCAGCATCCGCCTTGTCATTTCCGATGAAGAGCTTGCCGCACGCCGTGCCGAAATGGAAGCACGCGGCAGCAAAGCGTGGAAACCGGAAAACCGCGACCGCTACGTCTCCGCAGCCCTGCGTGCCTACGGCGCGATGGCGACTTCCGCCGACAAAGGCGCAGTACGCGACGTATCGCAAATCGAGAGATAAGCCCCAAAACGTGCGGCAAATGCCGTCTGAACAGTAAAGGTCTGATGATGGACAAATTTATCTGGGCGATGGCGGTATTTTCCGCAATTTTGGCCCTCATTATCGGCAGCGGTTTTACCGCGCTCGAATATGTGAAAGAGCCGCTGCCGGCCGCCCCTTATGCCGTTTCCGCACCGAAAACCGACGAAATCAAACCGGCGGAGCATCCTGCCGGAACGGAATCCCCCGTGCTGCCGATTGACGGTTCAAACTCCGCGCCCGTTTCAAACACCGGCGATGCGGACGGACAGGATACGCCTGACGGAAAGGCAGCCGATACCGTTTCCATCATCGGGGTCGGCGACATTATGCTCGGCAGCAATTATCCGGTCGATTACCTGCCCGATACCAATATCCTGAAAAACGTCGAATCCGTCTTGCAAGACGCGGACATTACCGTCGGCAACCTTGAAGGCACGCTGTTTGACGAAGGCGGTACGCCGAAAAAATGTGCAAACCCCAAAATATGCTATGCATTCCGCACGCCCTCCGCATACGGGCAATACCTTGCCGACGCGGGATTCGACTACCTCAGCCTCGCCAACAACCACAGCAACGACTTCGGCGCGCAAGGCATCACGGCAACGGCAGGCAACCTTGACGAATTGAACATCAAATATTCGGGCATCGAAAACAGGTTTGAAACCGCCATCCTGAAAAAGGACGGCGTAAGATACGGCTTCGTCTCATTTGCCCCCAACCTTGCCGCCGTCAAACTGAACGACTATGCCAAAGTTAGAAAACTGATTCGGAAAACCAAACAAAAAGCCGACATCGTCATTGTGATGTTCCACGGCGGCGCGGAAGGGAAACAGGCGGAACATCTGCCGTTCGATACCGAAATCTTCTATGGGGAAAACAGGGGCAACGTCGTTGAATTTGCAAGGCTTGCCGTCGATTCCGGCGCGGATGTCGTATTCGGGCAGGGGCCGCACGTTACACGCGCCGTCGAACTTTACCGCGACCGCTTCATCTCCTACAGCGGCGGCAATTTTGCCACCTACGGTGCAATCAACACCTCCGGCATCAGCGGCATCGCCCCCATTTTTAAAATCATCACCGACAAACAGGGGCGGTTCGTTTCCGGCAACATTATCCCCATCACTCAAGTCGGCGATAAAATCCCAAAAATCGACCCCGAGAAAACCGTTATCGGGCGGATTATTTATCTGAACCGCAGCGACTTCCCCAACGGGAACGGACTGGATGTCTCGCCCGACGGCAGCATCACGCGCCGGTAAAAGATATTGGAAATGCCGTCCGAACAAATGCCGTCTGAAAGCCTTTTTTCAGGTTTCAGACGGCATTCAAGTTTCAGACGGCATCCGCGTTTCAGACGGCATTTTTGCAATCGTCAATAATCCACTTTAATCCCAGAGGCTTTTTCCGCTCCGCCCGCACTGCCTTCCGGTTCAAACTGCAAGGGATACAGGTTGAGCTTTTCCATCAGGATTCTGTCGCCGTCTTCGTCCGGGTTGCCCGTAGTCAACAGCTTGTCGCCGTAAAAAATCGAGTTCGCGCCCGCCATAAAGCACATCGCCTGCATCGCTTCCGACATATTGCTGCGCCCTGCCGAGAGGCGGACATAACTTTGCGGCATCGTAATCCGCGCCACGGCGATGGTGCGGACAAATTCCGTCCAGTCCAAATCTTCGGCATCGGCAAGCGGCGTGCCTTCCACTTTAACCAACTGATTAATCGGTACGCTTTCGGGCTGCGGGTCGAGATTGGCGAGGCTGGCAATCAGCCCGGCACGTTCGGCGCGGGTTTCGTTCATCCCGACGATGCCGCCGCAGCAGACTTTCAAACCGGCGTTGCGGACTTTGCCCAAAGTATCCATTCGGTCTTCGTGTTGGCGGGTGTGGATGATGTCGTTGTAGCGGTCGGGGTCGGTGTCGAGGTTGTGGTTGTAATAATCCAAGCCCGCCTCTTTCAAGTCTTCCGCCATACCTTCTTCGAGCATACCGAACGTGCCGCAGGTTTCCATACCCAAGCCCTTGACGGCTTTGATGATTGCGGAAACCGTCTCCACGTCTTTGGGTTTGGGGCCGCGCCACGCCGCGCCCATGCAAAACCGGCTTGCGCCGCGCGATTTGGCGATTTTGGCTTTTTCGACGATTTCATCCACATCCATCATCTGTTCTTTACCCAGATTGGTGTTGTGGTGCGCCGATTGCGGACAGTAGGCGCAATCTTCGGGACAGCCGCCAGTTTTGATGGACAACAGCGTGGAAAGTTGGATTTCGCGCGGGTTGAAATTTTGGCGGTGGACTTCTGCCGCCTGATAGACGAGTTCTAAAAACGGCAGTCCGAAAAGTGCCTCGACATCGCATTTTTTCCAATAGCGCGCGGTGGGGTGCGGCTTACGCTCGGTCTTACGGCGCAAGGCGACGGGGGATACGGTCATAATGTGTTCTTTCGTATTTACAGCGGCGCAATGACGCTGACAGGCAAACCGCCGGCGCAATGACGGCGGTTGCGGGTAATCAAATGGCTGAAAACAGCGGCGGCAAGTGTAACGCGTTTGAAAATACGGGGCAAACGGTTTTTCCGCCTTTGTGCCGCGCAGCCGGGAAATGCCGTCTGAAGGGCTTTCAGACGGCATCGCCCAAACTATTTTAAAGCGTCCAGCAGCTTTCCGTGTATTCCGCCGAAACCGCCGTTGCTCATCACCAAAATATGGTCCCCGGTTCGGGCGTTTTTCACAATTTCGGCAACGAAGGCATCGAAATCCTTGCCGACGTGCAGCCTGCCGCCCAAAGGCGCGAGGGCTTCGGCAACGTCCCAGTCCACGCCCCCGGCGTAGCAGAACACTTGGTCGGCTTCTTTGAGGCTTGCGGGCAGGGCGGCTTTCATCGTGCCCAGCTTCATCGTGTTGGAACGCGGTTCGAGGACGGCGAGGATGCGCACGCCGCCGACGCGTTGGCGCAAACCTTGAATCGTGGTTTCGATGGCGGTCGGATGGTGGGCGAAGTCGTCGTAAACGGTGATGCCGTTTGCCGTACCTTTGATTTCCATCCGGCGTTTGACGTTTTTAAACGCGCCCAAGGCTTCGCAGGCCGTCCGAATATCAACTCCGGCGTGACGCGCGGCGGCGATGACGGCAAGCGCGTTCATGCGGTTGTGCCTGCCCATCAAATCCCATTTGACGCGTCCGGCCGTTTTGCCGTCAAGCAATACGTCGAACGAGCCGTCGGCATTGGCTTCGCCGGCCTGCCAGCCGTGTTCCGTGCCGAATTTTTCCACCGGCGTCCAGCAGCCTTTGTCCAAAGTGTCTTGCAGGCTTTGCTGCCGTCCGTTGCAGACGATTAGGCCTTCAGACGGCACGGTACGCACGAGGTGGTGGAACTGGGTCTGTATCGCGCCCAAGTCGGCGAAGATGTCGGCGTGGTCGAATTCCAGATTGTTCAACACGGCGGTACGCGGGCGGTAATGTACGAATTTGGAGCGTTTGTCGAAAAAGGCGGTGTCGTATTCGTCGGCTTCGATGACGAAAAACGGCGATTGGCTGCCCGGGTCTTGGCGCGGCGTTTGCGGCAGGCGGGCGGAAACGCCGAAATTTTCCGGGATGCCGCCGATGAGGAAGCCCGGCGCGAGTCCGGCATATTCCAAAACCCACACGAGCATAGACGCGGTGGTCGTTTTGCCGTGCGTCCCGGCAACGGCAAGCACCCAGCGGCTGTGCAGCACGTTTTCAGCCAGCCATTGCGGGCCGGAAATATAAGGCAGACCTCGGTTCAAAATGGCTTCAACCACATCCATCCCGCGCTTGGCGACATTGCCGATAACGTAAACGTCGGCTTTAAATTCGTCCAACTGCGCGGCATCGAAGCCTTCGTGTACACCTATACCCAAGGCTTCGAGCTGGGTACTCATCGGCGGATACATCTTCGCATCGCAACCGCTGACTTTAAACCCCGCTTCTTTGGCAATGGCGGCCACTCCGCCCATAAACGTGCCGCCGATACCGATAATGTGGATGTGTTTCATCAAAATTCCTCAACAATTCAAATTTTGCCGCCCGACAGCGCAACGGCCGGTTCGACTTCAATCAATGCGGCCTGATGCCGGCATCCGAACCGTCTTTCTGTGCATTCCCATTCGGATTTTGGGCGGCTTCATCCCTCACCGGGTCCGAATAATCGCCGGTCCCTGCGTCTTCCGCCCTGTCTTTCACGGCAGGCCTGACCGAACTGTACACCCGGTCCCGCCCCAGATTCACACCCGAACAGTGTTTTCCCGGAGTTTGGCTGTAACTGACCTTACCGTTTTGACGGCATTCGTACACTGCCGCAGATGCCGTCTGAACCGCCGCAGCCAGCATCAGCCCCGCAATAATTTTAGATGTTTTCATATCAAGACTCCTTCAAAACCATTTCCACCACACCCAAGCCAAAACCGCCGCCGCCACGGCATTGGACAATAAGATGAGTTTCCACTGCCCGTCCTTCCGCAATGCCGCCTTCTTGGGCTTCAAAGCACCCGCATAAAAAAACGGTGTCAGCAGCATAGAAACGGCGCAGAGGAAAATCAATACGCCGTAATAGATTTTTTCAGACGGCATTTCTTTTCCTCAATACGCCGACCGCTGCCGCATCTGCTCGAACAGGCAGACTGTCGCCGCCATCGCGACATTTAAAGACTCGGTCGCGTCGTGCATCGGAATCCTGACGCACTTGTCCGCCCTGTCCAAAACCGCTTTGCCGACGCCCGCGCCTTCGTTGCCGAACACCCAGGCTGTCGGTCCGCACAAATCTTCGCCGTACAAAACCGCCTGCTTTTCCTCACGCAACGCGGTGGCAAACACACGGTCTTCATAGCGCGCCAACCATATTTCCAAATCCGCCTGCGAATAAATGTCCAACAAAAAATGCGCGCCCATACCCGCGCGTAATACCTTGGGCGACCACGCGTCCGCGCAACCTTTGCCCAAAACGACCGCGCCGATTCCTGCCGCCGCCGCGCTCCGCAACACCGTGCCGACATTGCCCGGGTCTTGCACGCCGTCCAAAACCACGCAGTCGCCGCCGGCCGGCAAAGCACCCGCATCCGGAATATCAATCAGCGCAAGCACATCATCCGCACAAGTCAAACTGCTGATTTTTTTCAATATGCCGTCTGAAACGGAAAAAACCCTGTCTTCCGGCACAACCGCCCTCAGCCTGCGGACTTCTTCAGACGACATTTTGCCCTCGGGAATATATACCCCGGGCGGCTCTCCGCCGGATTGCAGGAAAACCTGAAGCAGGTGCACGCCCTCCAAAACGGTTTGGGCATACTGCCGCCTGAACTTTCCTTGCGACAACAGGCGGTGCAGGTGTCTGATGTGTTCATTATTGGTCGAACTGATGTGTTTCACTTCACAAGCCTTTTAGAAATATGCAACCGGACAATACCCGACTGAACGCCGCCGAAATCTGTTTGCGATATTATCAAAATAAAATGGGAAAGTCAGGATGGACGGGCAAAATGCCGTCTGAAACCGAGATTTGAAAATCCGCACAACAGTTTGCCAACGCCAATGGACGGTTTCCGCTGTCGGCAACAAGCGGCCAGATTGGGCGCAGGGCAGGCAAAACCCGTTTCCCCTGAAGGATTTTTTTCACATTTTTATGGATGCCGCCCACGGCCAACGTATCCGATGCCGCTACCGTCCTCAAAATCCCGTCCTGTTCCAAAAGATGCCCGGGAAGCCCGAACGGATGGCGTTTTAAAACAAATCCCTGATCCGTCAATATTTCCCTTAAATTTCCGCTTACCTGCCTGTCTTTCAAAAACCGCAATTTATCCGTTTTTTCCAATCGGAACACAAACAGCCTGTCCGCATAATGATACAGCTCAAAACCGGACAGCGTCCATTGGCCTGTCTTCGCCTCCGTCAAAACGCGGGCAATGTCGGCAAGGGCATTCTGATTCGGCACGGTGATGCCGTTTTCCTTCAGAAAATGCCGCAAAATATGGGTTTTCCGGCGCGGGGAAAATGCCTGCCAACGCACCGTATCGAAACTGCCTTCCTCACAGACCCAACGGCAGTCCTGAACGACGACCTCGTCCAGCAAAGCGAAATCTTCCTGCAAAGCGCGGACATTGTTCAGCACATGCCGCCCGAAATGGGGAATCTGCGCCGAGAGTTCGGGCAAAATACGGTGTCGGAAGCGGTTTCGCAAATAAGCCGTATCGCTATTGCTTTCGTCCTCGATATTCGGCAAACCGTGTTTTTTTGCATAATCCTGCACATCTTGCCGTGAAAAAGGCAGCAAAGGCCGCCAGATGATGCCGTTTTCCCCAAAAGGACGGACGGCGGGCATAGCCGCCAAAGCGCGCAAACCGCCGCCGCGCGCGACCGCCAGCATAAAGGTTTCGATTTGATCGTCCCTGTGGTGCGCCAACGCCAAAACGTCAAAGCCTTTTTCGGCAAACGCGGCATAACGCTTCTGCCTTGCCGCCGCCTCAATGCCCAAACCGTTTTTTTCCACGCAGACCTTAACCGTTTCCAGCCCCACCCCGAGCATATCGCAATAGTTTTGGCAGAAATCCGCCCAATCGTCGGCACGGGGGCTCAAGCCGTGATGGATATGCAATGCCTCCGGCACAAATCCTGCCCGTTTCCCGGCACAAACCAGCAGATGCAGTAAAACGACGGAATCCAATCCGCCGCTTAATGCCACTGCTGTTTTTTTTCCATTCAGACCTTGAGGAAAACAATCCTTCAAGCATTGCTCAAACGCATCTAAAGTCAGCACGGCTCCGTCCCGATAAAGAAAAAGCAAGCAGTTTCAGACAAACTGCTTGCTGCTTGTTCTACCCGAATTATTGTTCCGAAAATTTGCCGTAAGCCATAATGCGGTCGAAACGGCGTGAAAGCAAATCGGCGAGCGGCATACTTTGCGCTTCGTGCAGTTGTTTTTCCAAAACGGTTTTCACGTTTTTCATGGTTTGCCCGAAATCCCGATGCGCGCCGCCCAATGGTTCTTTGATGACGGTATCGACCAAGTCCAGCTTTTGCAGGCGGTCGGCAGTAATGCCCAAAGCCTGTGCCGCATCAGCCGCTTTTTCGGCGGTTTTCCACAAAATAGACGCGCAGCCTTCGGGGGAAATAACGGAATAGGTCGAATATTGCAGCATATTGACGTAATCGCCTACGGCAACCGCCAATGCGCCGCCCGAACCGCCTTCGCCGATGACGGTACACAAAACGGGAACGCGCAGGCGCGTCAGTTCGTACAGGTTTTTGCCGATGGCTTCCGACTGCCCGCGTTCTTCCGCGCCGATGCCCGGATACGCGCCCGGCGTATCGATAAAGGTCATGACAGGCAAGCCGAATTTTTCCGCCGTTTTCATCAGGCGCAAGGCTTTGCGGTAGCCTTCGGGACGGGGCATACCGAAGTTGCGGCGGATTTTTTCTTTGGTGTCGCGCCCTTTCTGATGCCCGATAACCATCACGCTTTGTCCGTTGAAACGCGCCAATCCGCCGACAATCGCATAATCGTCGGCAAAGTGGCGGTCGCCGTGCAGCTCTTCAAAATCGGTAAACAGCGCGTCAATGTAATCCAAAGTATAGGGACGCTGCGGATGCCGGGAAACCTGTGAAATTTGGGCGGGTGTGAGTTTGCTGAAAATCGATTTGGTCAGGTCGTTGCTTTTTTTCTGCAAACGGTGTATTTCGTCCGAAATATCGACGGCAGACTCGTCTTGGACGAAACGCAGCTCATCGATTTTGTTGGTCAGTTCGGCTATGGGTTGTTCAAAATCCAAAAAAACAGGTTTCATAAAATGAAGCTCTCATCAACAGATTCTGCCGCTATCATACGCTATTTGTGCATATTCCGCAGTTAATTTATTGTCCAAAACGGCTTTTCCATACCCTCTTTTTGTGTTCGGACAGCATGGGAAACAGAGGATTAGTGCATATATACTAGTTATAAGGCGGCGTATCTTATGCTAAACTCGAAACAAATTCAATTATTTCAAACAAAATCGTATGAAAGACAAGCACGATTCTTCCGCCATGAGGCTGGACAAATGGCTTTGGGCGGCACGTTTTTTTAAAACCCGTTCACTTGCGCAAAAGCACATCGAACTGGGTAGGGTTCAAGTAAACGGCTCGAAGGTCAAAAACAGTAAAACCATAGACATCGGCGATATTATCGACCTGACGCTCAATTCCCTTCCCTATAAAATCAAGGTTAAAGGTTTGAACCACCAACGCCGCCCGGCATCGGAGGCGCGGCTTCTGTATGAAGAAGACGCGAAAACGGCAGCATTGAGGGAAGAGCGCAAACAGCTCGACCAATTCAGCCGCATCACTTCCGCCTATCCCGACGGCAGACCGACCAAGCGCGACCGCCGCCAACTGGACAGGCTGAAAAAAGGAGACTGGTAAAACCGTTCCCGCTGCAAACAGAAGTACGAACCGCGTACCGCCGTATTTCAGACGGCATTGCCGAAACTTATTCTGCCTCGTCTATCCATGCCTGCTGCACAGCCTCGAGGATGCGTTCGCCGCAACGGGCGGGATCGTCGTCAAATTCGGGCAATGCCATAATCAGGTCGCGCAGTTGGGTAAAGCGCACGGTTTTTGGATCGATGGTTTCGCCGTGCAGGTCGTAGAGTTCTTCGGCGATGCGCCGGGTGTCGGTCCATTTCATATGAATTTCCTTTTATCGTCCGGCATTGAAGCCGTGTAGAATATGTTTCGGCAAAACTGCCGCCCTTTGAGGATGGCTGAATGTTTCAACTCGCCGGACACCACCCTATGTGTCCTAATCTGGGAGGAGTTGCCCCTCCCAAACAAATCTGATTCTACCGCCCCGAAGAGCGGGGTTTCAACCGACAAGGAAGATTGATGAACAATCCGTTGGTCGCAAAATTGTCCAAACTGGTTTATACCGCTTCCGACCATCCCGACTCCCTGTCGGAGATGGAGGAGTTTGACCGTCTGATTCTGCTGATACGCAAACTGTATCAAATATTGGACGGACAACATACCCTCTACAGAGTAACGGTTTGCCTTCACTACCGGAACAGGCGCGGTCTGATTGCCTTGGATAAAGCGGCTTCCGGTTGCGATGCGGCAATGTTGCGCGCCCGGCGTTGGCGCATCTACACGCAGATTGCGGAACGCCTTTCCGGGTCGGGCGGCGGCTTCACGGTTACGGCAGAAAGCGTGTCCGCCGCCTGCCCCGAGCTTGAAGGACGCTATCTCGACCTTGTCCGCCGCGCCGCCGCCTCTTTCGGTTTCGCGCAAGGATGGGAAAATCCGGCAGGCAGACAGGAAGAAACGCAAGCCGTCTCGGATGCCGCATCGGGCTGTTCCGTCAGAAAACCAATCAAAATCAATATAGAAGCGAAAGTGGAACGCTATCCGGCATACCGCCCGACCGCCGCCCTGAAAGTAACCCGCCGACGGTTTTTCCGGCTGCAAAACCGGTAAATACCCGTGCATCGCATCCGAGTAATCCGTCTCGGATGCCGCACCTGCCCGCTCCGTCAGAAAACCGATAAAAATCAATATAGAATCGAAAGTTCCGCCTGTACGAACGCCTGTTTTCGGGCGATTGCGCCTTATACGCGCAACAATGCCGTCTGAAGCGCGCCGGCTTCAGACGGCCTGTTTTCAGTGTTCTTCGCGCGCGTGGTTGATGGTGTATTTGGGAATTTCCACAATCAAATCCTCGCCGGCGACAACCGCCTGACAACTCAGGCGCGAATCGGCTTCCAAGCCCCAAGCCTGATCGAGCAGGTCTTCTTCCAATTCGGTCGGCTCTTCCAAACTGTCGAAACCTTTGCGGATGATGACGTGGCAGGTGGTGCAGGCGCAGGATTTTTCGCAGGCATGATCGACTTCGATGTCGTGGTCGAGCAGCACATCAAGGACGGTTTTGCCTTCGGGCGCGTCTTCGATAACCGCTCCTTCGGGGCATAATGTCGTGTGTGGAAGTACGGTGATTTTGGGCATTTTTATTGTCTTTCTGTAAAAAGTGGTTGTGTCCGTTTTTCGGAAAACTGTCTGCCTAATGTCGCGGTTCGAGCAGGTCGGCAACATTTTGCCAGCCCGTCAGGCGGGCAAAATCGAGGGCGGTATAGCCTTCCGATGTCTTTGAGGCAGGATTTGCGCCGTATTCAAGCATGGCTTGAACCATAAGTGCATTTCCTGCGATGGCTTCATGATGAAGCGGCGTATAGCCGTCTTCGTCCTGCTCATGCAGAAAATCCGGATTTTGGGACAACTGTTGCCGAAAATCGTCAATACAGTTCCGGCACATCGGATGCTCTTCCAGATTTTCGGGGTGTTCTTTTTCTTCATACACCAGCAATATCTGCTCGGGATCGCCGAAATCGATTCCCCATGCGGCATCGTGTTCTGCGCGCTCTTCTTCCGTCATCTGCCCGCGCATTGCCTGTACGGTAAAGCCGCCGTAGGGGATGCCGTTGCACACGAACATCCAGTCGCTGATGTCGCCAACCGGAATGCAAACGCTTTCGCCTTGTTCGACATTGGTCAGTTCGCCGGGTTCGTTATTCAGCACACCATAAATGTAAAGACCGTCAAAATAAATATCGTCGATCCACATATGTTCGCAAATTTCGCCGTCTTCGCCGTCTTGGAAAAAAGGGGCTTTGACCATAGCAAAATCCAGGGCGGGAATAATGCGGCGGCGTTCCCAAAAAAGCTCGCGCCAAAAATATTTGAATGTTTTACGGGCGCGTTCGCCGGCACGGTTTACCGGTTCGTCTGCCTGTTCTACATAATAAATGACGGAATCGCCCATCATACTGCTCCTCAACGTGTACGGTATCTGTTTGCACCTTACCGTGGTTTTCTGCCTTCGGCATCCGATTCGGATTTGAAAAGTTCCAAATATTCGGAATAGGCTTTTTCCAAATCCGCCCGCGAAAAACAGGTGTAAATATGGATGCCGTCTGCAATTTCGTCCGTCAGCCTCGTGCCGCTTTTGCCGAAATATGCTTCTTTAAAAAGGCGGATTTTCGATTTTTTCGGCTTGTAGGATGCCGCGCCCGCCAAAAGCCGGGGCAGCGCGTAAGGATATTCACGGTGTC
Source organism: Neisseria benedictiae (assembly GCF_958267435.1). Taxonomy (NCBI): domain Bacteria; kingdom Pseudomonadati; phylum Pseudomonadota; class Betaproteobacteria; order Neisseriales; family Neisseriaceae; genus Neisseria; species Neisseria benedictiae. The sequence continues at coordinate 100,101 of NZ_CATQFV010000058.1, read as the reverse complement.
CGCGCCGTACCAAATCAAGCAGTTGTTTGCGGCCGGACCCGGCATTCCCTTCCTGCCTGCGTTCGTGGACGCTTTTTTCAAATTCCGATTCCGCCGTTTCGTTTTTCGGAAACACGATTTCGCCGCGAAGCGATAAAAACAAACGTTTCACAAGGTTTTCGTCCACGGCGAACAATTCAGTATCGCCTATCCTGCTTTTACTGAAAATTTCATGGAGCAGGTTTTCTTTTTCTTTGTAATTGTCGGTTTTGACGGCGAGGATGCGTTCCAATCCGGCAACGTTCGCATAGCCGTTGTTTTCCAAATGGCGCATTCTGCCTTCAAAATTGCTTACGTCCGAAATGCCGATTTTATACACGCCCTTGATGACAGTCTTCATCAGATAGACAATGCCTGACTTTTCCATATCGATGTTTTTCAAGTGTTTTCGAGCCTTCAGACGGCATCAGGTTATATCTATGCCGTCTGAAACCGTTTAAGTATCAAATATTATCGACACTCTGGCCTGTCAGCGCACGTTGGATGTTGCGGTTCATGCGTTTGGCGGCGAAGTTGTCGGTGCTGCGGCTGAGTTTGGCGACGGCGGTGCGGATGTCTTCGGCTTTACCGTCTTTCAGACGGCCTCGCAAATCGGCGATGTCTTGCTGGATTTGTGCAAGCTCTTCGGCATCCAGCAAATCGCTGTCCAACTCGAGGGCGGCGTTGACGGCATCGGTCAGGCTTTCGGCTTCGACCACGGCTTCGGCGCGGGCGCGTGCCGCCATATCTTCGGCGGCGTTGCTCATACTGTCTTTAAGCATTTGGGTGATGGTGTCGTCGTCCAAGCCGTAGGAGGGTTTGACTTCGATTTGCGCCTGTACGCCGGTGCTTTGCTCTTGGGCGGAAACGGACAGCAAACCGTCGGCATCGATTTGGAAGGTAACGCGGATACGCGCCGCACCCGCCGCCATAGGCGGAATGCCGCGCAGGGTGAATTTGGCAAGGCTGCGGCAGTCGGCAACCAGTTCGCGTTCGCCTTGCACGACGTGTATCGTCATCGCGGTCTGACCGTCTTTGAAGGTGGTAAAGTCCTGCGCGCGCGCGGTGGGGATGGTGGAATTGCGCGGGATGATTTTTTCCGCCAAGCCGCCGTAGGTTTCCAAACCGAGCGACAAGGGCGTAACGTCCAGCAGCAGCCATTCGCCGTCGGCTTTGTTACCTGCGAGGACGTTCGCCTGTATGGCTGCGCCGAGCGCGACGACTTCGTCGGGGTTGAGGTTGTTCAGCGGGGTTTGTCCGAAAAAGGTGGCGACTGCCTGCTGGACGTGCAACATACGGGTCGAACCGCCGACCATAATCACGCCTTTGACTTCATTTTTACCGACACCGGCATCTTTCAACGCCTGTTTGACTGGCTCGAGCGTTTTCATCACCAAATGCTGCGTCAGGTTGTGGAACTCGGCGCGACTGATGCTTGTGTCGATTGCCATGCCGTCTGAAAGCGTCGCCTGAATGCGTGCTTCGGTTTGCGTGGTCAATTGTTCTTTGGCGGCGCGGACAAGGGAAAGCAGGAGTTGGCTGTCTTGTTCGTTGAGTTGGGAGAGTCCGTTTTGTTCGAGCAGGTAGCAGAACAAACGATGGTCGAAATCGTCGCCGCCCAACGCACTGTTACCGCCGGTGGCCTTGACTTCAAACAAACCTTTGGTCAGTTGCAATACAGATACGTCGAATGTGCCGCCGCCCAAGTCATACACGACAAACGTGCCTTCCGAGGCATTGTCCAGCCCGTAGGCGATTGCGGCGGCAGTCGGTTCGTTGAGCAGGCGTAAGACGTTCAAGCCCGCCAAACGCGCGGCATCTTTGGTGGCTTGGCGTTGCGCATCGTCGAAATAGGCGGGGACGGTAATCACCACGCCGACCAAATCGCCGCCCAAGGTTTCTTCGGCGCGCGCCTTGAGGGTTTTGAGGATTTCAGACGACACTTCGACAGGCGTTTTCACCCCCTGCCGCGTATGCAGTTCGATAACGCGTTGATTGTCGCCGAAACGGTAAGGCAGGTAATGCGTATTTTGATGCAGATCGGCAAGCGTCCGCCCGATTAGGCGTTTGGCGGAGCTGACGGTGTTCAGCGGGTCGGATTTTTGCGCGGACAGGGCGGTTTTGCCGACTTCAATGTCGCCGTTTTCCAAATAGCGGACGACGGAAGGCAGGGTAACGCGCCCGTCGGCATCGGGCAGGCAGGCTGCACTGCCGCTGCGGACGGTGGCGACCAAGCTGTTGGTCGTACCCAAATCGATGCCTGCCGCCAAACGGTGCCGGTGCGGGGCGGCGGACATACCCGGTTCTGAAATCTGCAAAAGAGCCATAAATTCTGCCTGTCGGTGCGGTGTGTAAAGGAAGGAAGGCGACATTTTAACAGAATTTGCGCCGATAGTTGAGCAAACCGCTAAGGATTGGGCCGTGCCGCCGAAATTGCCCTCTGCCGCCAAATACCGATAAAATCCGCCTTTCCCGCCCATCATTAGGAATATAAATCGTGAAAGGACTCGACTATTGCCGCCAGAAAGCAGAAGAAAGCCGCTCCAGTTTTTTGTCGGGCTTCCGTTTCCTGACTCAGGAAAAACGGGATGCGGTAACGGTTCTGTATGCCTTTTGCCGCGAATTGGACGATGTGGTTGACGAATGTTCCAGCCCAGATGTTGCACAGGCAACACTGAACTGGTGGCGCGGCGATTTGGACAAGGTGTTCGACGGCGAGATGCCGGAACACCCCGTCAATCAGGCTTTACGGCAAGTTAAGGAAACCTTCAAGCTGCCGAAATATGAACTGGAAGCCTTAATCGACGGGATGCAGATGGATTTGGTTCGGGCGCGTTACGGCAGTTTTGAAGAATTGAAACTGTACTGCCGCCGCGTCGCAGGCGTAGTCGGCTGCCTGATTGCGCGGATTTTGGGGTTTTCAGACGGCAAAACACTGCAATACGCCGACAAAATGGGGCTTGCGCTGCAACTGACCAACATCATCCGCGATGTCGGCGAAGACGCGCGCAACGGCAGGATTTACTTGCCGATGGAGGAAATGCGGCGGTTTGACGTGCCTGCGGGCGTGATTTTGCAATGCAGACCGACAGAAAATTTCGCCAAACTGATGGCGTTCCAAATCGAACGCGCCCGCGAAACCTACCGCGAAGCCGTATCGCTGCTGCCCGATGCCGACAAAAAAGCCCAAAAAGTCGGACTGGTTATGGCGGCGGTTTATTACTCGCTGTTGAACGAAATCGACCGGGACGGCGCGCAAAACGTCCTCAAATACAAAATCGCCCTCCCTTCGCCGCGCAAAAAACGCATTGCCCTGAAAACCTGGTTATTCGGATTCAAACCGCGCCCCGGCACGCCGCAACGGGCATAAGGCGCATACCGCCCTTCAGGAAAACCCAACCCCCGCCGCCCCGAAAAACGGGGTTTCAACCATTGGAGGAATAAATGATGAACACGCCGCATCCGCGCCCGAAAATCGCCGTCATCGGCGCAGGCTGGGCAGGACTATCCGCCGCCGTCGCCTTGGCGCGGCACGCCGACCTTACCCTGTTTGAAGCCGGCCGGCAGGCGGGCGGCAGGGCGCGCACACTGGCCGGAAATACCGACGGTTTCGGTTTTTTGGACAACGGGCAGCACATTTTGCTCGGCGCATACCGGGGCGTGTTGCGCCTGATGAAAACCATCGGTTCAGACCCCCGTGCCGCCTTTTTGCGCGTACCGCTGCACTGGCATATGCACGGCGGTTTGCAGTTCCGCGCCCTCCCCCTGCCCGCGCCGCTGCATATTTTGGGCGGCGTGCTGCTTGCCCGGCGCGTACCGACCGCATTCAAAGCCAAACTGCTTGCCGATATGTCCGATTTGCAGAAGTCCGCACGCCCCGGACAGCCCGACGCGACAGTGGCGCAATGGCTGAAACAGCGGAACGTGCCGCGTGCCGCCGTAATGCAGTTTTGGCAGCCCTTGGTTTGGGGCGCGCTCAACACGCCTTTGGAAACCGCAAGCCTGCGCGTGTTGTGCAACGTTTTGTCCGACGGCGTGCTGACGAAAAAATCCGGCAGCGACTATCTCCTACCCAAACAGGATTTGGGCGCAATCGTCGCCGAACCCGCCTTGGCGGAGCTTCAACGGCTCGGCGCGGACATCCGCCTCGAAACGCGCGTATGCCGTCTGAACACCCTCCCGGACGGAAAAGTCCTCGTCAACGGCGAAGCCTTCGATGCCGCCATACTCGCCACCGCGCCCTACCACGCCGCCGCGCTCCTGCCCGAAGGCACGCCCGAACACGTTCAGACGGCATATCAAAACCTTCGCTACCACGCCATCACCACCGTCTATCTGCGCTACGCCGAACCCGTCCGCCTGCCCGCCCCGCTGACCGGACTTGCCGACGGCACGGTGCAATGGCTGCTTTGCCGGGGCAGGCTCGGACTGCCTGAAAACGAAGTCTCCGCCGTCATCAGCGTTTCCGACTGCGTCGGCGCGTTTGCAAACCGGGCGTGGGCGGACAAAGTCCACGCCGACCTCAAACGCATCCTTCCGCATTTGGGCGAACCCGAAGCCGTGCGCGTCATTACCGAAAAACGTGCCACAACCGCAGCCGATGCCCCGCCGCCGGATTTGTCGTGGTTGCACCGGCACCGCATCTTCCCCGCCGGCGACTACCTCCACCCGGACTACCCCGCCACACTCGAAGCCGCCGTACAATCAGGTTTCGCGGCGGCGGAAGCCTGCCTGCAAAGCCTGAACGATGCCGTCTGAAAACGCCGGCCGGCATCAGGACGCTTTACAAGGTGCGGCAAAACGCTAAAATACCTTAACCGACAACCAAAAAGGAAAAAGTATGGCGACACTGACCGACAAAACCATCTTAGTGACCGGCGCATCGCAAGGCTTGGGTGAACAGGTTGCCAAAGCCTACGCCGCCGAAGGGGCGACCGTGATTTTGGTTGCCCGCCATCAAAAGAAACTGGAAAAAGTCTATGACGCAATCGTCGGCGCCGGACACCCCGAACCCTTCGCCATCTGCTTCGACCTGATGAGTGCGGAAGAAAAAGAATTCGAACAGTTCGCCGCCACCATTGCCGAAGCCACGCACGGCAAACTGGACGGCATCGTCCACTGCGCCGGCTATTTTTACGCCCTCTCGCCGCTGGATTTCCAAACCGTCGCCGAATGGGTCAACCAATACCGCATCAACACCGTCGCCCCGATGGGGCTGACCCGCGCCCTGTTCCCGCTGCTGAAACAGTCGCCCGACGCGTCCGTCATCTTCGTCGGCGAAAGCCACGGGGAAACCCCAAAAGCCTACTGGGGCGGTTTCGGCGCATCAAAAGCCGCACTGAACTATCTGTGCAAAGTTGCCGCCGATGAATGGGAACGCTTCGGCAACCTTCGCGCCAATGTCCTGATTCCGGGCCCCATCAATTCCCCCCAACGCATCAAATCCCATCCGGGTGAAGCCAAAAGCGAACGTAAAAACTACGAAGACGTACTCCCGCAATTTGTCTGGTGGGCAAGTTCCGAAAGCAAAGGGCGGAGCGGCGAAATCGTTTACCTCTAAATCTCCTTTTTGTTTTGCCATTTGGGTTCTCCAATAAAAAAGCAGCCTGAAAGATTTCAGGCTGCTTATATGCAGGTTACTATTTCTCTTCGGGCGGAATGAAAAGAAAAACCGCACCGAGAATAAGGGGAAGCAGAAATCGGGCATAGGGATACCACGGATGATCGACATGCCAATAGCTGTATCGCCCATCAGGAATAATGTCGTATTCGTAAGTAGCGGGGAAGAAGTTGATCCATACTGTCACAATTACCCAGATAGTGAGCTTTCTATGGTTGGCTACCCACCGCACCGGCTTGCTGTTGCGGATGCTTTCCGGTACCACTTTTTCCCATATCCAATACCACATACCTGCCCCCCTTGCGGTTACAAGCCCAGCAGTTCGATTTCGACTTTTGAACGCCAGCGGGCTTGTGCCGTAACAATACACATTCTTAATTTTCGGTCTGCCGCGCTGTATTTAATCCAGCTTTCAATAAAAGCCTTCAATACTTTGAGCGCGTTGTTAAGGCCGACTGCTTTATTGTACCATAGGGCTTCCTTTCCAAGGGATAAAGTAAAAGCAGCCTGAAAGCCGGTTTGGACGGTTTCAGGCTGCCTTAAAAGGTTTTGCAAGTAATGACGATCAAGGGACGCGTTTACCAATTCTTGTCCCTGTAATGCTCGGACAGGGCAATCAGCATTATCCACAGGAGGCTGACAAATCCGCTGACGCCGGCTGCCATAAACAGGATTTTTTCCCAAGCGTTCATAGGGGGCATAGGCGTTCGGCTGCCCTCACTGGTCGGCCCGTCAAGCAAAATATAGATGATGACGGTAACAACATTCAAAAGTATCGGTTTGCGATACAGCATCCAAATATGTTTCAGCCTGTCCGACATACCCCCTCCCGGACGAATCAAAGATCGAGAAAAGCCAGCTCCAAACGCGAGCGGTAGTTGAGTGCGGCGGTATTCACGCAGGCGGCATACTGCCGCCGGCCGCGCAGCACCCTGATCCAACCGATATAGGTGGCAAGCGGATTGCGCTTATCATCATAGCGTAGGTTTGCAATCATATCGGCAGCCATACCCTCAATCACTTCCCAAATCGTACCGGGAGCAGTATAGAGAAAGTTATAGGTAATATCTACTGCCAACAGACGCTTGGAGCAGGTTTTGATTTGGTTTACCGCATCGCTTACTACGGCAGCCACTTCCGGAGTAATGTTCTCGGGGCGGTTTGATGCGACACCGCCACCCCAAATCTCCTTGATGATGCCGCTAATTGTTACCCGAATATCGTGATCGGTAAAGGTTTTATTCTTCATAGAACAAAAAAACCGCCTGCCGGCGGCAGAAACACGCCTTTTCAGGTGCAGGGAAAGCCGCCTGTTTCAGACGGCCTTGTTTTTCAGGCAACCTAGCTAACCGTCATGGAAGCAATGCAGAACGGGCGGTAGATAATCGCGCCCCATGTGCCCTGCGATCAAAGGGCAGGTTCCACACCCGCCCTTCTTTTCAGACGGCATCAAAAAGCACGCCATATCCGCAATATGCCGACACAGGCAAATCTTTCGACACCCCGGCAGACAAAAACACCTTGACTAAAAATTACATGCAAATAATAATAACAACCTCTTTATTCCTCTAACAATTTTGGAGCAGGTTTCATGAAAAAAATTTCCGCCGCCATCGCTTTTGCCGCCGCTGCCGTTTCACTGACCGGCTGTGCGACCGAATCCTCACGCAGCCTCGAGGTAGCAAAAGTCGCCTCCTACAATACGCAATATCACGGTGTTCGCACCCCGATTTCCGTTGGAACATTCGACAACCGCTCCAGCTTCCAAAAAGGCATTTTCTCCGACGGGGAAGACCGTTTGGGCAGCCAGGCGAAAACCATTCTGGTAACGCACCTGCAACAAACCAACCGCTTCAACGTACTGAACCGCACCAACCTTAGCGCATTGAAACAGGAATCCGGCATTTCCGGCAAAATGCAAAACCTGAAAGGCGCAGATTATGTCGTTACCGGCGATGTAACCGAATTCGGGCGCAGAGATGTCGGCGATCATCAGCTCTTCGGCATTTTGGGTCGCGGCAAATCACAAATCGCCTATGCAAAAGTGGCTCTGAATATCGTCAACGTCAATACTTCCGAAATCGTCTATTCCACACAGGGCGCGGGCGAATACGCACTTTCCAACCGTGAAATCATCGGTTTCGGCGGCACCTCCGGCTACGATGCGACTTTGAACGGCAAAGTTTTGGACTTGGCAATCCGCGAAGCCGTCAATAACCTGGTTCAGGCTGTCGACAACGGTGCATGGCAACCCAACCGTTAAGGACAAATGATGAATCCGAAAACCTTGAGTCGTTTGTCGCTGTGTGCGGCGGTCTTGGCTCTGACCGCCTGCGGGGGCGGCGGGCATAAAAACCTGTATTATTACGGCGACTATCCCGATACCGTTTACGAAGGTTTGAAAAACGATGACACTTCGTTGGGCAAGCAGACCGAAAAGATGCAAAAATATTTTGTGGAAGTCGACAACAAAAAAATGAATGCCGCCCCGGGTGCGCACGCCCATTTGGGACTGCTGCTTTCCCATTCGGGAGACAAAGAGGACGCGTTCCGTCAGTTTGAAGAAGAGAAAAGGCTGTTTCCCGAATCGGGCGTATTTATGGACTTCCTGATGAAAACCGGTAAAGGAGGCAAGCGATGAAACCTTTGATTTTAGGGCTTGCCGCCGTGTTGGCGCTGTCTGCCTGCCAAGTCCAAAAGGCTCCCGATTTCGACTACACGGCATTCAAAGAAAGCAAGCCCGCCTCGATTCTGGTCGTACCGCCCCTGAACGAATCGCCCGATGTCAACGGCGCTTGGGGGATGCTGGCTTCGACCGCCGAGCCGCTTTCCGAAGCCGGCTATTACGTCTTCCCCGCCGCAGTCGTGGAGGAAACCTTCAAACAAAACGGTTTGACCAATGCCGCCGATATTCACGCCGTCCGGCCGGAAAAACTGCATCAGATTTTCGGCAATGATGCGGTTTTGTACATTACAATTACCGAATACGGCACTTCATATCAAATTTTAGACAGCGTAACGACCGTATCCGCCAGAGCACGGCTGGTCGATTCCCGCAACGGGAAAGTGTTGTGGTCGGGTTCGGCCAGTATCCGCGAAGGCAGCAACAACAGCAACAGCGGCCTGCTGGGTGCTTTGGTCGGCGCAGTGGTCAACCAAATTGCCAACAGCCTGACCGACCGCGGTTATCAGGTTTCCAAAGCCGCCGCATACGACCTGCTGTCGCCCTATTCCCGCAACGGCATCCTGAAAGGTCCGAGGTTTGTCGAAGAGCAGCCCAAATAAGCAGATGCCGTCTGAATTTCTCCGAGCTTCAGACGGCATATGCGAATTTTGATACTTGCAAGCCGTACCACCCAAAATCGGGCAGCCGGTTTCAATATCCGAACAAGGTTCGGGTTCTGTATTTTGCAGAACCCGAACCTTTTATTCAAATTTAAACTTAATTCCGGAGTGGTTGTATGGTAAATTAACACGCAATATGCCCTGACCTGCAAAACTTCCCCAAACTTCATCAAAAAATCAACTGTACCCGTCTTTTCAGACGGCATTGATACCGTAAGAGATTTCCCATGCAAAAATGGCAAACCGAGCTTTATTCCACACCGCTTTGGCTTTTACAGACTCTCTTGATAGTTTCCGCCGCTTCGGCGGTGATTCTGTTTTTGACACGGAAAACGCGTTTCGGGCGCGAGTTTGCCTATATCCTGCGCCTTTGCCTGACACCGAAAAGCGCGGTCAAAGTCTTGCTGCTGATTACGGCGATGATTACGCTGCTGTTGACCGAAGTACGGCTGAATGTGTTGAGTACCTTTATGTCCAAAGGGCTTTACGACTCGATGCAGGATTTGAATGCTTCGGCATTTTGGATGTTTGCCGCAATGAACGCGGGCGTGGTGCTGATACGGGCGTTTAACAACGTCGTCAACGACTTTCTCGATCAAGGCTTGGCGATTAAATGGTCGGAGCGGCTCAATAAAGTGCTGACCACGCGCTGGCTTGCCGACAAAAACTACTACCGCCTGCAAATGCGCCGCCACGCGCCGGACAATATCGACCAGCGTATCCAACAGGACGCGCAGGAATTTATCGCTTCGACCATCGAATTTGTGCGCGGCATGGTCAATTCGGTCGTTACCTCGCTAGAATTTGCCGTTGTTTTGTGGGGCTTGGCAGGCATCCTGACCGTGTTCGGCTTCGACATTCCGCACGGCATCGTTTGGTTTGTCTATATATTTGTAATTTTGGCAACCTTTATCGCCATGTGGATAGGCAACCCGTTGATTCGTTACAACTATGAAAACGAAAAGCTCAACGGCGACTACCGTTATTCCCTCATCCGCGTGCGCGACCACGCCGAAAGCGTGGCGTTTTACAACGGCGAACAACACGAACACGGCCGGCTTTCCGACCGCTTTAAAGCCATTATCCGCAACCGTTGGCGCATTGCGCGGCAAAGCGTCTGCTTAAGCGGCTTTAACGATATGTTCACTAACGGCATCAAACTTTTCCCCATTATTTTGCAAGCTCCGCGCCTGTTTGCCGGACAAATCAAAATCGGCGACATCCAGCAGACTGTCCAAGCCTTCGCACGACTGCAAAACGCGCTGTCCTTCTTTCGGATGTTCTACAACAAATTCACTGCCTACCGCGCCCGATTGGAGCGTCTGTACGGCTTTTTGCTGAGTACGGAAGAAAAACACACCGCGCGGCAACCCGAGATTAGCGAAGTTTCAGACGGCATTGCACTGGAAAACGTCGCCCTGTTCCGCCACAACGGCGAAGTTTTATTGGACGGCATCAACATCAAACTCAAAAGCGGCGATTCGCTGCTGATACGCGGCCCGAGCGGTTGCGGCAAAACCTCGCTGCTACGCGCGCTGGCTGGGCTTTGGCCGTTCGGCAGCAGCGGCAAAGTCAGCCGTCCGCCGCATCAAGACATCCTCTTCCTGCCGCAACGCCCGTACACGGCACAGGGCAGCCTGCGCGACGCGGTTTGTTACCCCGATATCGACAAACAGCATCCTGAACTGATTGACGCAATGAACACCTGCCGCTTGGGTTATCTGATTGACAAATTGGATAAAACCGACGACTGGCAGCATAAACTCTCCCCGGGCGAACTGCAACGCGTCGCCTTCGTCCGCGCCCTGCTTTCCAAGCCCAAAATCGTCCTGCTCGACGAAGCCACCGCCGCCTTGGACGAACCGGCCGAAGCCGTACTCTACCGCGCCTTAAAGCAAGAACTGCCCGACAGCATCATCATCAGCATCGGACACCGAAGCACGCTCAACGCGTTCCACAATATGCACCTCGATGTCGGCAACGTTGCCTGCGGCTGAACGATGCCGTCTCGTTCAAATTGGAAAGGCGCGCGAAAACAACGTACAATAAACCCGTTTACCACCCCTCGGAATGCCGAACCGTGAACCAGCTTATTTTCGACTTTGCCGCACACGACTATCCGAGTTTCGACAAATTCCTCGGCACGGAAAACGCGGAACTGGTCTATGTCCTCCGACACAAACACGGACAATTCATTTATGTTTGGGGCGAAGAAGGCGCGGGCAAAAGCCACCTTTTGCAGGCGTGGGTCGCACAGGCGCTCGAAGCCGGCAAAAACGCCGCCTATATCGATGCCGCCTCCATGCCGCTGACCGATGCCGCGTTCGAGGCGGAATACCTCGCCGTCGATCAAGTCGAAAAACTGGGCAACGAAGAACAAGCCCTGCTTTTTTCCATCTTCAACCGCTTCCGCAACAGCGGCAAAGGCTTTTTGCTGCTCGGTTCGGAATACACGCCCCAACAGCTCGTCATCCGCGAAGACTTGCGAACGCGTATGGCATACTGCCTCGTTTACGAAGTCAAACCCCTGACCGACCAAGAAAAAATCGACGCGCTCGCCAGTATGGCGGCGGCACGCCAAGTAACCGTCGATTCCGAAATTTTCGAATACCTGCTCAAACACTGGCGGCGCGATATGGACAGCCTGATGATGATGCTCGACACGCTGGACAACTACGCCGTCACGATGGGCAAACGCATCACCCTGCCGCTTTTGCGCCAGCTTTTGAAACAACAGGAAACCCAATGAAAAACCTCGCCATCTTCGACCTCGACAACACCCTCATCAACACCGATTCCGACCACGCCTGGCCGAAATACCTCATCAAAAAAGGCTTGGTTGACGCTGCCGAAACCGAAGCGCAAAACGAAAAATTCTACCGCGACTACCAAAACGGCTGCCTCGACATCGACGCATTCCTCAAATTCCACCTCGCCCCGCTCGCCCGTTACAGCAAAGAAGAGCTGGCGGAATTTCACCGCGAATTTATGGCGGAATACATCATCCCCCACATCTCGCCTATGCAGCGTATGCTGGTGCAGAGCCACCAAATGGCAGGCGACGAAACCCTCGTGATTTCCTCAACCAACGAATTTATCATCACCCCCGTCTGCCGCCTTTTCGGCATCACCAACATCATCGGCACCCAACTCGAAACCGGGCCCGACGGCCGCTACACCGGCAACTACGTCGGCACGCCCAGCCTCAAAGAAGGCAAAATCACCCGCCTGAACCAATGGCTTGTCGAACGCGGCGAAACGCTCGAAAGCTACGGCAAAACCTATTTTTACAGCGATTCCAAAAACGACCTGCCGCTGCTGCGCCTCGTCGACGAACCCGTCGCCGTCAACCCCGATGCCGAACTGGAAAAAGAAGCCAAAGAAAAAGGCTGGCCGGTTTTGAATTTCAAATGACGCAATGCCGTCTGAAGCCCGATTCGGCGTTCAGACGGCATTGGGGCTGAAATCCCAAAAACTCAAAGCCACAGGAATTTATCCGGAAAAACAAAAAACACAGGAATTCATCGGGAAAAACAACAATCTTTCCACCGTCATTCCCACGAAAGTGGGAATCTTGATCCGTCCGCACGGAAACTTATATTTCGTCATTTGCACCCGACATAATTCAATACTTTATTTTGCAATAAATTAACGGATGCTGACAAATTAGATTGGATTAATTACCCTATTATCTATATTGGGTTATCGGGTTGCTAATTGAGCAGAGCGTAGCAAACCATAAAGTGAGTGTTTCCACCCACTATACTATGAAGTGGTTATTAAATATGATAATGAGACCTATTAAATTTAGTATGGTAAATATGTTATTATTTATTGTTATATGTAGTTCATTTTTTGATCTGCTCGTTCAATTATGTACAATTTTATTTCATAGCCAAAAAATATACTTTATTACATTATTTTTATTATTTATTTTTAATTTTGTTACAAAATCTATCTATATGGCAATTATTTATCCTATTTTATATTTTTTTACGATAAAAAAATATTATCCTTACTCTAGGAAAGTGATAATTCTATTATCATTAGCATTATCTATATATTTTAGTTTTATGGACTTTTACTTTTTTTCCATATATTCAGATAACCTTAGCTATGAAACGGAGCCTTTACATTTATACATCCCTATTATTATTAATTTTTTCTCACTTTTAGTTTCTAATTTTATTTTATCTTTTATCAACAAGTAAATGTATATACAAACTACAATCCAAAAGATCCTAAGCAAACCACCAATCCCACACCACCCTTACCGGTTCAAATCCGCACAAAAACCCACATCCCGTCATTCCCACGAAAGTGGGAATCTAGGACGTGAAATCTAAAGAAACCTTTTTTCCCGATAAGTTTCCGTGCCGACAGGTCTGGATTCCCGCCTGCGCGGGAATGACGAAATTTCAAAGTTATGGCGTTATCGGAAAAACAAAAAATCAAAGCTGGAGAATTTATCCCAAACAACCGGATTTCAAAAAACCAGATGCCCGGCGGGAATGACGGATCTTAGGCTTCTGTTTTTGTTTCTATAGTGGATTAACAAAAATCAGGACAAGGCGACGAAGCCGCAGACAGTACAAATAGTACGGCAAGGCGAGGCAACGCCGTACTGGTTTAAATTTAATCCACTATATTTTTTCAGGAATGACGGTTTGGAAATTGCCCGAAACCCCAAAAACAGAAACCGGACAAACGGGTTTTCCGCCAAAGCCGGCATTTTCCGACTTTGCTTCAGGCATCTTCCCCGCCGCCTAAAATCATCGAACCGATACCGGCATCAGTAAAGATTTCCAACAAAAGCGCGTTGGACAACCTGCCGTCGATGATATGCGTGGCTTTCACACCGTTGACGGCGGCTTCGACCGCAGAAGCGATTTTCGGCAACATACCGCCATACAGCGTGCCGTCGGCAATCAGTTCATCAATCCGTTTCGGCGTGAGTTTGGTCAGCAGATTGCCCGTTTTGTCCATCACACCGGCGATATTCGTCATCATCAAGAGTTTTTCAGCGTTCAATTCTTCCGCCAATTTGCCTGCCACCAAATCGGCGTTGATGTTGAACGCTTCGCCTTTTTCACCTACGCCGACGGGGGCGACGACGGGAATGCAGCCGCGTTCTATCAGCCCTTTAACCAAACCGGTATCGATGCTTTCCACCGTACCGACCTGTCCGATGTCCACGCCATTCTGTTCGGGCGTATCGATCAAAAGTTTCTTCGCCTTAATGAAATGGTCGTCGCGTCCGCTTACGCCGACGGCGTGTCCGCCATATGTGTTAATCATCGACACGATTTCTTTGTTGACGTGTCCCCCCAACACCATTTCGACAATATCCATCGTCTCTTTGTCGGTAACGCGCATTCCTTGGACAAACTCGCCCTTTTTGCCGACTTTTTCAAGCATCGCATTGATCTGCGGCCCGCCGCCGTGAACGATGACGGGATGAATGCCGACCAGCTTCAGCAGCACGACATCGCGGGCAAACCCTTCTTTCAAGGCAGGTTCGGTCATCGCGTTGCCGCCGTATTTGATGACGACGACCGAACCGGAAAACCGGCGGATGTAAGGCAGTGCTTCGGCAAGGATACGCGCCTTGTCGGCGGCGGAAATAATGTTTTCAAACGCCATAACGGCTCCATATTGTTGACAATTTTGGCTTATGTTAACGCCAAACGCCGTCTGAAACAATCTTCAGACGGCATCCGGCACACCTTCGGGCAGGTTGAAGCCTTGCGATACGGGCGGTAAAATCGCGGTTTATCCGGTTCGAGAAACCGGCGACAGCAAGGATTCCCCATGATTAAAATCAGCACCCGCTTCGATGCCGGCTCGGTCGTTGTCAAAGACCTGACCGATCCTTCCAACATCCGCCTTGCCCTGCGTCCCGACAACGCCTCCGATTTTGCACAATGGTTCTACTTCCGGCTGCAAGGCGCGGCCTATCAAAACTGCATCATGCATTTTGAAAACGCGGCAGAAGCCGCCTACCCGAAAGGCTGGGAAGACTATCAGGCGTGTGCATCATACGACCGCCGCAACTGGTTCCGCGTACCGACTTCCTACGAAAACGGCGTACTGACCGTCAATCATACGCCGCTGTCCAACAGCGTGTATTACGCCTATTTCGAACCCTATTCCGAAGAACAGCATTTAAACCTCCTCGGCGACGCGCAAGGCAGCGGGCTGTGCCGCATCGACGATTTGGGCAGCACCGTGCAAGGGCGTGACATCAATCTGCTGACCATCGGCAATCAGGTCGAAAGTGATTTGAAAATCTGGATTACCGCCCGCCAGCATCCGGGTGAAACGATGGCGGAATGGTTTATCGAGGGGCTGCTCGGCAGACTGCTCGACCCGCAAGACCCGACAGCACGCACCCTGCTCGACCGCGCCACTTTCTACATCGTGCCAAACATGAATCCCGACGGTTCGGCACTTGGCAACCTGCGTACCAACGCCGCCGGTGCGAACCTCAACCGCGAGTGGGAAAACCCGACTTTGGAAAAAAGCCCCGAAGTGTTCTTCGTGCGCGAAAAAATGCTGGAAACCGGCGTAGATTTGTTTTTGGACATCCACGGCGATGAAGGTCTGCCCTTTGTCTTTGTTGCAGGAACTGAAGGCGTGCCGAACTACAATCCGCGCATTGCCGCGCTGGAAGCGCAGTTCAAAACCGCCCTTTTGAACGCCAGCCCCGATTTCCAAGATGAATACGGTTACGAAAAAGACGCGCCAGGTGAAGCGAATATGACCTTGGCGACCAACTGGGTCGGCAACCGTTTCAACTGCCTTGCCTACACGCTGGAAATGCCCTTTAAAGACAACGCCAACCTGCCCGACGACGACTTCGGATGGAACGGCCAACGTTCATTGCGCCTGGGCGAAGCCGCATTGTCCGCCATCCTCAACGTCATCGGCGATTTGCGCTGAAACCCTTATTGCAGAAATGCCGTCTGAAGCATCATGCCTTTCAGACGGCATTTGAAATTGAAATCAAGGAACATCATGATTACCCATCCCCAATTCGATCCCGTCCTTATCAGTATCGGCCCGCTTGCCGTCCGCTGGTATGCCCTAAGCTACATCCTCGGATTTATTCTTTTTACCTTTCTCGGCAGAAGGCGCATCGCGCAAGGCTTGTCCGTTTTTACCAAAGAATCGCTTGACGACTTCCTGACATGGGGCATTTTGGGCGTGATTTTTGGCGGACGTTTGGGTTACGTCCTGTTTTACAAGTTTTCCGACTACCTCGCCCATCCGCTTGATATTTTCAAGGTATGGGAAGGCGGAATGTCGTTCCACGGCGGCTTTTTGGGTGTAGTTATTGCCATGTGGTTGTTCAGCCGCAAACACGGCATCGGCTTCCTCAAACTGATGGACACGGTCGCCCCGCTCGTTCCACTGGGTCTCGCTTCGGGACGTATCGGCAACTTCATCAACGGCGAACTTTGGGGACGCATTACCGACATTAACGCATTTTGGGCAATGGGCTTCCCGCAGGCGCATTACGAAGATGCCGAAGCCGCCGCACACAATCCCCTTTGGTCAGGTTGGTTGCAACAATATAGTATGTTGCCCCGCCATCCCTCGCAGCTTTATCAGTTTGCACTTGAAGGCATCTGCCTGTTCGCCGTCGTTTGGCTGTTCTCTAAAAAACAGCGTCCGACTGGACAAGTCGCCTCGCTCTTCCTCGGCGGTTATGGCGTATTCCGCTTCATTGCCGAATTCGCACGCCAACCCGACGATTATCTTGGGCTGCTGACCTTAGGGCTGTCGATGGGGCAATGGTTGAGCGTCCCCATGATTGTTTTGGGTATAGCCGGCTTCATCTTTTTCGGCAGCAGGAAAAATTAAACCTTCTTGATAAAAATGCCGTCTGAAACTTAAATTTTAAGTTTCAGACGGCATTTTATTCCGCTCGAACCATCAATTCTTACCGCAACACGCCTTGTATTTTCTGCCGCTGCCGCACGGACAGGGATCATTCCTGCCTGTTTTTTCTCCCTCCCTGCGGACGGTTTGCGGTTTATTGATGACTGCCTGCCAGTAGCGGTAGATATCCGCTAATGCATAAGGCAACTCGGATTCCAGCTCCGCCAGCTCGCCTTCTGTGAATTGCAGACGGATGGAGCCGTTGTCCTCTTCGTCGTAAATACCCCCCAATGCCATGATAGGATAAAACAACTCTTCAAACTCTTCATCATCGACGGCTTCAAACCAATCGGTCGGCACAATATCCAAACCATAAAGATAAGCATTGCACCATGTGTAAAAATCGCTGCCGCCGTCTTCGTTTTCATACAGCCACAAATCGGGCAGTTTTTTATCCGATATGGAACCGACCGTATCCATCGCCATTGTCAAAACCAAACGTTCTATTTCAGAACGTTCGCTGGCTGTAAATTGCGACTCGTCGCCCAACACTTCGGGCAGCCAATCGCGCGGCGCCAATTTGTCCGGCCCGCTCAATAGGGCCATCATAAAACCTTGAACTTCGTCACAGCGCATGGTATTGCCCTGTTCGCTTTTGGCATCCAACAATTCGCTCAACCGCTGTTTGGACGCTTCGGTAAATTTTTGGGAATCCATCATTTAACCTTTTAAAATGGGTTTAATACCTAATTATAATCGCAATATGCCGTCTGAAGCGTTTTCTACTTCAGACGGCATAACTTTCACCCAACCGTTAAATCGTACCGCTGCCTTGCGCTTTCGGTTTGGCAGAACCAAATTCCAGTTTGCTCAAGGCGGAGAGGTAGGCTTTGGCAGTGGCGACCAAAACATCGGTATCCGCGCCTTGTCCGTTGACGACGCGGTTGCCGCGCGCCAAACGGACGCTGGTTTCGCCTTGGCTTTCCGTACCTTGCGTTACGGCGTTGACGGAATAAATCTGTAAAGTCGCGCCGCTTTGCGCCACGCTCTCAATCGCTTTGAAAATCGCATCGACAGGACCAGAGCCGGTGGCAGAAGCGCGTTTTTCTTCGCCTTTGATGCTGAACACGATGTCGGCGCGAGGTTCTTCGCCGGTTTCGGTGCTGATTTTTTGGGAAATGAATTTGTAGCTTTCGGTATTCATATTGCCCATTTCGTCCGACACCAGCGCGTGCAGGTCTTCATCGAAGATTTCGCGTTTTTTGTCGGCGAGTTCTTTGAAGCGTGCAAATGCCGCGTTCAACGCCTCTTCGCTTTCCAACTCGATGCCCAAATCCGCCAGTTTGCTGCGGAACGCGCTGCGGCCGGACAATTTGCCCAAAGTCAGGCGGTTGGTTGACCAGCCGACCGATTCGGCAGTCATGATTTCATAGGTTTCGGGGTGTTTCAACACACCGTCCTGATGGATGCCTGATTCGTGTGCAAAGGCGTTTGCACCGACCACCGCCTTGTTGGGCTGAATCGGATAGCCGGTAATGGTGGATACCAGTTTGGATACCGGCACGATTTGCGTGGTGTCGATGCCGGTTTCCAAGCCGAACAAATCATGACGCACTTTCAACGCCATCACGATTTCTTCAAGGCTGGCATTACCCGCGCGTTCGCCCAAACCGTTGATGGTGCATTCCACCTGGCGCACGCCTGCCTGAACAGCGGCCAGCGAGTTGGCAACCGCCATACCCAAGTCGTTGTGACAGTGGGTCGACCAGACTACTTTGTCGCCGTTGGGCACGCTTTTGATGATGTTGCTGATACGCTCGTACCACACGGAAGGGATGGAGTAGCCGACAGTATCGGGAATATTGATGGTGGTCGCGCCCGCTTCGATAACCGCCGTAAAGATTTTGGCGAGGAAGTCCAAATCCGAACGCACGGCGTCTTCGGCGGAAAATTCCACATCGTCGGTGTATTCTTTGGCGATTTTGACCGCTTTGACCGCCGCATCGATGACCTGCTGCGGCTTCATTTTCAGTTTGTGCTCCATGTGGATGGGGCTGGTGGCGATGAAGGTATGGATGCGTTTTTTCGGAGCGGGGGAAACGGCTTCGCCTGCCTTACGCACATCGTTTTCAACGGCACGCGCCAGCGAGCAGACTGTGGATTTGGTGATGATTTTGGCAATCGCATTGACCGACTCGAAATCGCCCGGGCTGGCGGCGGCAAAACCCGCCTCAATCACATCCACGCCCATTTTCTCCAACTGGCGGGCAATGCGGATTTTCTCCTCTTTGGTCATGGATGCACCGGGCGACTGCTCGCCGTCGCGCATGGTGGTGTCGAAAATAATTACGCGGTTGGTCTGTGTCATTTCTGTTCTCTCCAGAGATTCGTTTTTTTGTAAAAAAGCATTCAAATCCAGCGGCCTGCCTTGCGATTCGGCAAGTGCAGTCAATTTTTGCAGCTGCGCCAAAGGCAGCGAGCCGCGCGTGCGCCATTTGTAGATGGCGGCAGTTGTCGCGGCATTTTCGGGATCGTGCCGTTTCAACGCTTCGGCAAGCGCGTTCACGCCGCCGAAATAGGCGACCAGACGGTCTATATCTAATTGCATGGTAGTCCTTGTCTAAAATCAATCTGCCCGCAGCAGAAATATGGACAGGATTATACGCATTTTAGACAAAACGGCAATATCAATTTGAAAAAATCTCAATAACTCATCATAGATTTCATTAATTTTATACATTTTGTCTATTTTATTGCAGGCCCAGCGCAATTGTTGACAATTGCGGCAGAACAGGGCAAATTCGACAGCAACAAACCAAACGCTACAAACGCAAAGAACAGAAACAATGAAATACAAGAGAATCGTATTTAAAGTCGGCACATCTTCGATTACCCATTCGGACGGCAGCCTCTCGCGCGGCAAAATCCAAACCATTACCCGCCAGCTTGCCGCATTGCATCATGCGGGACACGAGCTGGTCTTGGTTTCATCCGGCGCGGTTGCGGCAGGGTTCGGTGCGCTGGGTTTCAAAAAACGTCCGGCCAAAATCGCCGACAAACAGGCTTCCGCCGCCGTCGGGCAGGGGCTGCTGATGGAAGAATATACGGCAAACCTGTCTTCAGACGGCATCGTGTCCGCGCAAATCCTGCTCAACCGCACCGACTTTGCCGACAAACGCCGCTACCAAAATGCCGGCGGCGCGCTTTCCGTGCTGCTGCAACGCCGCGCGATTCCCATTATTAATGAAAACGACACGGTTTCGGTTGAGGAGTTGAAAATCGGCGACAACGACACATTGAGTGCGCAAGTGGCGGCGATGATACAGGCAGACCTCTTGGTGCTGCTGACCGACATAGACGGTCTTTACACGGGCAACCCGAACAGCAATCCCGATGCCGTACGGCTGGACAGAATCGAACACATCAACCATGAAATCATCGAAATGGCAGGCGGCGCGGGCTCGTCAAACGGCACGGGCGGTATGCTGACCAAAATCAAAGCGGCGACGATTGCGACCGAGTCCGGCGTACCGGTCTATATCTGTTCCTCGCTCAAACCCGATGCGCTTGCCGAAGCGGCAGATAATCAGGCGGACGGCTCGTTTTTCGTCCCCCGCGCCAAAGGTTTGCGGACGCAGAAGCAATGGCTGGCGTTCTATTCCGAAAGCCGGGGCGGCGTTTATGTGGACGAAGGTGCGGAACACGCTTTGTCCGAACAGGGAAAGAGCCTGCTGATGTCGGGCGTTGCCGGAATCGAAGGGCATTTTTCCCGTATGGACACCGTAACCGTGTACAGCAACGCAACCAAACAGCCTTTGGGCAAAGGGCGCGTCCTTTTCGGCTCTGCCGCCGCCGAAGACCTGCTCAAATCGCGCAAAGCGAAAGGCGTGTTCATCCATCGGGACGATTGGATTTCCATCACGCCCGAAATACGCCTGCTTCTGACCGAATTTTAGAAAAGGAAACCCATGTCAAACACACAAAAACAGCTTGCCCTTGCCAAAGCGGCAAAAAAATCCGTCAACACGGCGGATACGGAAGAAAAAAACCGCGCGCTGCTTGCTATGGCGGACAGTCTGGAAGCGGCGGCGGCAGATATTTTGGCGGCAAACCGTTTGGATTTGGAAGCGGCGGCAGGCAAAATTCCCGAAAGCATGACCGACCGCCTTTTGTTGGACGGCAAACGCATTTGCGCGATGGCGGACGGCATCAGGGCGGTTGCCGCGCTGCCCGACCCCGTGGGCGAAATACTGGAAACCTCGACTCTGCCCAACGGCTTGGAAATCGTCAAAAAGCGCGTGGCGATGGGCGTTATCGGCATTATTTACGAAAGCCGCCCGAACGTTACTTCCGATGCGGCGGCTTTGGCACTGAAAAGCGGCAGCGCGGTCGTACTCCGCAGCGGCAAAGATGCATTCCAATCCGCACGCGCCATCGTTGCCGCCCTGAAAACGGGGTTGGCGCAAACCCGCATCGCCCCCGAAGCCGTACAGCTCATCGAAGACACCGGGCGTGAGGGCAGTTACGAAATGATGAGGGCGAAAGATTATCTAGACCTGCTGATTCCGCGCGGCGGGGCGGGGCTGATACGGGCGGTGGTTGAAAATGCCGTCGTGCCGGTTATTGAAACGGGGACGGGCATCGTCCACATTTATATCGACAAGGACGCGGATTGGGACAAGGCGCTCCGTATCGTGTACAACGCCAAAACCAGCCGTCCGTCCGTGTGCAACTCGATGGAAGTGCTGCTGGTGCATGAAGACATTGCTGCCGACTTCCTGCCCAAGCTCGAACGGCTGTTGGTTCGCGACCGTATAAAAGCCGGACTGCCGCCCGTCCGCTTCCGTTTGGATCCGCAGGCGGCACGGCATATCGGCGGCGAAGCGGCGGGTGCAGACGATTTCGATACCGAGTTTTTAGACTACATCCTCGCCGTGAAAACCGTCGCTTCGGTCGAAGAGGCGGTCGGGCACATCGAAACGCACGGCACGCACCATTCAGACGGCATCGTTACCGAAAACCGCCACGCTGCGGACTATTTCACGACCCATATCGATTCTGCCGCCGTGTATGTCAACGCGTCCACGCGCTTTACCGACGGCGGCGAATTCGGCTTGGGTTGCGAAATGGGCATCTCCACGCAAAAACTCCACGCCCGGGGTCCGATGGGTTTGAAAGAGCTGACAAGCTATAAATACATCATTCGGGGCGTTGGGCAGGTCAGGGAATAATCCGCATTCAAACGTCCGATAAAAATGCCGTCTGAAACAGTCTTCAGACGGCATTTCCATTTGCAAAAAAATCAAGCATTGTCCAAGGGGACGAGAATCGTACGGTTGCCGTTGTGTTCCGGCGCGGATACGATGCCTTCCGCCTCCATCTGGTCAATCAGCCGCGCGGCGCGGTTGTAGCCGATACGCAATGCGCGCTGCACGCCAGAAATGCTGGCTTTGCGCGTTTTCAAAACAACGGACACGGCCTCATCGTACATCGGATCGGTTTCGTCGTCACCGCTCCGGCTGATTCCCGGCAAATCGTCGGACATACCGCCGCTCAAAATATCGTCAACATAGTCCGGTTCGCCAAACTGTTTCAGATATTCGACCACGCGGTGCACCTCTTCATCCGAGGCAAACGCGCCGTGAACGCGCTGCGGATAGGCCGTACCCGGCGGCAGGAACAGCATATCGCCCTGACCGAGCAGGTTTTCCGCACCCATTTGGTCGAGAATCGTGCGGCTGTCGATTTTGCTGGACACTTGGAACGCGATACGCGTCGGGATGTTCGCCTTAATCAGACCCGTGATGACATCGACACTGGGGCGTTGTGTGGCAAGAATCAAATGGATGCCTGCCGCGCGGGCTTTTTGGGCGAGGCGGGCGATCAGTTCTTCGATTTTCTTGCCTGCCGTCATCATCAAATCGGCAAACTCATCGACCACGACCACAATAAACGGCAGTTTTTCCAAAGGTTCGGGATCGTCGGGCGTGAGGCTGAACGGGTTGCCGATTTTCTCCCCCCTTGCTGCGGCTTCGGCGATTTTTTGGTTGAAGCCCGCAAGATTGCGCACGCCCATAAAGCTCATCAGGCGGTAGCGTTTTTCCATTTCGTTAACACACCAGTTCAGCGCGTTTGCCGCCAGCTTCATATCGGTAACGACAGGGGCGAGCAGGTGCGGGATGCCTTCGTAAATGCTCAATTCCAGCATTTTCGGATCGATCATAATCATACGCACGTCTTCCGGCGCGGCTTTGAAAAGCATAGACAGAATCATCGCGTTGACACCCACCGATTTGCCCGAACCGGTCGTGCCGGCAACCAATAAATGCGGTGCTTTGCCCAAGTCGGTTACGACGGGCTGTCCGGTGATGTCCTGACCGAGCGCGAGCGTCAGCTTGGATTTGGATTCGGCAAACTCGGGCGAATTGAAGATTTCGCTCAGGCGTATCATTTGGCGTTTCGGGTTCGGAAGTTCCAAACCCATACAGGTTTTGCCGGGGATGGTTTCGACAACGCGGATGGAAGCCACGCCGAGCGAACGCGCCAAGTCTTTTTCCAGATTCAGAACGGAATTGCCGCGCACGCCGACATCGGGTTCGATTTCATAACGCGTAATCACGGGGCCGGAATAAGAATCGACAACCTTGACCTTGACTTTGAACTCCGCCAATTTTTCTTCGATGGTGATGCTGTTTTCCAACAGTTCTTCTTCGGTTTGCGTCGCATCAGGATTGAACAGCGGAGGCAGAAGCAGGTCGGTTGTCGGCAGGTGTTCGGATACCGTACCGGTCTCTTCCGATTGAAACGCCCCTTCATCCGCTTCCGTATCCGATGCCCGGCAGGATGGGCGTTCAGACGGCACATCTTCAAACGGACAAACCGCCCGACTGTCATGCCCGAACGCTTCGGTTTCCGACAGATATTGCCCGCTTGACCGCTCTGCCACACCTTCACTGCCGTCATCTGCAATAGCGGCGGTTTCCTCCTGCCAACCTCCATTCAAAACATCATCGGCAAGATGGTCGGTTTCGGCAATGCGGCTGCGTTGCGCCTGCTCGAATCCTGACGGCGGTTCATAGGTACGGTTGTAGATTTCCGATACGGGAGGCGGCGGCGGAATATCGATTGCGGGCATGGGAACTTTCGGCACTTCGGGTGGTTCGACCACCCAAGCATCGGGCGCGGCAGGTTCTTCAATATGGATATCGGCAGTTTCATCATAAACCGGATCGCCGTATCCCACAGACGAAACAGTTTCGGTGAAAACATTTTCGGTTTCAGACGGCATTTCGACATCCCGTTTCCCGACAACCGTCCGACTTTCCGGAATCAGGCGCGAAACCCGCGCCTCCGCAGAAACCGTTGCCTTGTTCGGTTCTTTCAAATTGACGGAAACGCGGCGGCAGGCATCGTGGACGGCTGTGCCGTCTGAAACGGACTGCCCTTGGGAAACATCCGGGGATTTTGCCTCCACCTGCCCTGCATGACGGCGGAACGGCGCATTCCGTGCATTTTCGGCTTTGACTGCAGAAAAGGCAGACGGATGCTGCTTCTCAAAATACGGCTCAAATCCGTAATCCGCAGACTCGGAAAACGCTTCTTTATCCGCATCGAACATACGGGAATACGTGCGTTGAAGCACAGGGTCGTCCAAACCGATAATCTGCAGCCCTTCCATCGGGGTATCGGACACGCGGACTTTTGGAGCCGCTGTTTCGTTTTTCTCAAATGCATCGATATAGCGTTTTTTCGTTTCCCTTAAAGCCGCGCTGTTTAAGGCACGTGTTGCTTCTTCCAAAGTGATTTCTTTAAAAACCGGACGGACGGGCGAAGTTTCGCTTTCAGACGGCATCAACCCTTCAGCAATACTCCGGTCGAATGGGATGCGGCGGTTGTCGATCACGGCAGTTGCAATGTCTTCCGTATCGGCAGCCTCTTCCTCCGCAGTTTCTGCTGCTTCCGTTTCCGCTTCTTCCGTCCCGTTTCCACTGTCTGAATACCCGTCGGATGCGGTCGGAACATCCGCACGGTTTGCAGAAGCAGGCGGCACAGACCTGTCTGGTTCGGATTCGTGCGCCAGATAGTTTCGGCAGAAACGGACGATACTGACAAACAGCCAATACACTGCCGTTTTGACGGCATGGAAAAGCATCAGGGCAAACTCGGGAAAATCGGGCATACCGTCTTTGATTTCAGGCAGCTCCGCCTGTTTTTCCCCTTTCTTTTCCTGCCACGCAGAAACCTCGCGCATCCACTCGCGTTCGGATTGTGCGCGGACAAAAAACAGTCCGGCAAGCGCAAGCAACAAAATAATGATCAAAACTATCCAAAACATATGCCGTTTCCCGCAAGACAAACGATTAAATGGGTTTATTTTAACGTGTTTCCGTCCCAAAAAAAACAACCGGCCGGCAATTCTGCCGAAACCGATTCGGCTTTCGGTTTGCCCCCGCCGACAGTATAATAGCCGTCCCTTCCCTTAATCTTTGCGGCATTGCCATGATTTTCCAAACAGTCTGGTTTTCAGATGTGGTACTGTCGGTTTCGTGGATTGTCCTTATCCTGATACTGGCAGCTTCCGCGCCGTCCGCATTCCGCTCGCTTGCCCGCTACCGTTCCGCCCTTCCACTGTGTACCGTAATTTTTTCCGCAGCATGGTGTCTGAACGCCTCTGCCGGCGGCGGACAGCTTGCACAGATGAACTACCACCTGCTCGCCGTCAATCTGGTTGCACTGATGGTGGACACTTCCGCCGCCCTTTGGCTTGCCGCGCTGCTGATGCTGCCCTACTGCCTGCTGTTTGCCGGTTCTGTCGGCGCATATCCGCCGAACGCTTTGGTGCTGATTCTGCCCGCGCTTGTCGTCAACCGCCTGTCGCGTATGCTGGTCAACCGCCTGCCGCCCAATATTTTCATCTTTATTTTCGTCAACGGCTTTCTCGCTTCCGCCGCCGGCATTCTGCTGACCGGGCTGGTGCTGACCGGTATTTTGGATGCCGCAAACGCTTTTCCGTCCGAAATATTGTGGACGACCGCCCTGCCCGTCTTTATTCTGCTGGCGTGGGCGGAAGCCTTCCTCAGCGGCATTTCAACTGCCATATTTGTTGCACTGAAGCCCCATTGGATCAACACTTTCGACGACAACCGCTATCTGAAGTCCGACCGCGGCATATGGCGGTAGCCTTCAGACGGCATAGACAGGCAAAACCATGCTTTCCAACATCATCCCCCTTTCCATCGGTGCAGCACTCGGTGCAACGGCGCGTTGGCTGCTCAACCTCGCCGTTCCCGCATCAATACCTCCGGCCACAGGCAACCTGTTTGCCAACTGGATAGGTGCTTTTCTTATCGGAATCTTTGCCGAAACCGTCAACCACCCACAATGGAAGCTGCTGCTGATTACCGGTTTTCTCGGCAGCCTGACCACGCTTTCCGGATTTTCACTGGAAACCGTAACCCTGCTCCAATCGAATCGTCCCGCTTCAGCACTTGCCAATATTTTCCTACATACGGCGGGTTCGCTGCTGCTGACTTGGCTCGGGCTGAAGATAGGGACGGCAGTCAAATAACCGCAAAAAATTGCTTCCCTTGGTTTTGACATAATCTATAAATTAGCTTCGCTTGTTTAAATACTGGCTGTGCCAATTACCGTTCTCAAATTTAAATTAAGCTGTTAGGTCTATAACAGAGAAAAAGCCTTGGTAGGATAAACCTACCAAGGCTTTTTATTAAAAAAAACGCTCTATTGCTGCGTCTAAAAATGCAAAAAAAGTAACCATCATAACCCTTTTGCCAAAATCAATATCATCATCCGATGAATGAATTGACGGTATATAAGACAGAACCAATAAACTAATAAACCTGTAAGAAAAATCAGTAACAAAGATATTCATTATTAACCATTCTTAAAAATGATCATGTTCGTTTGGGTAATTATCATACCCTTTTCCCTCTTATTACTAAAGCACGAATAACTTTAAAGGACGCGCCCAGAGACAAGCCGAAAAGGCATATCCCATCCGCCAAACAAAATGCCCGCCGACTTACTCCGGCGGGCAGCTCCAACACCCTGTCAATCCTTCATCAGCCAGTATTGCAAACCGATTAATGTCTTGCCATCTTTAATTTCATCGTTTGCCAATGCCTGACGGACTTCTTCTTTCGACATCAATACGGTTTCCGTAATCTCGTCTTCGTCATTGGCAAGCGTACTGCCCAAGCGTACGCCTTCCGCCTCAAACAAATACATTTTTTCATTGCAAAAACCGACCGCCGTATAAAAACTGTACAGCAGGCGCACGCTGTCAGCGGTATAAGGCGTTTCTTCAGCCAGTTCTCGTAAAGCGCATGCCGCCATATCCTCGCCCGCCACATCCAGCTTGCCCGCAGGAAGTTCCAATGTCGCCTGATTTGCCGCATACCGCCACTGCCGCACCAAAACGACCTTTTCCTCATCCGTTACCGCCAACACGCACGCCGCGCCCGGATGACGGATGACGATACGCTGCCCTTCGTTACCGTTGGGCAGCCTGACCTTATCCTTGCTGATGCTGACGAAACCGCCCTCGTAAATGGTTTCGCCGCCTAATTTTACTTCCCTCAAATCCACTTCATATCTCCTTTCCGTTTCCTATTCTGCCGTTCAATCTTCACGCTTGCCGCGCTCGATTTCCACTCCAACCTCGCGCACGCCTTCCAAAATACCCGGCTTGACGATTTTCACGCGCACCCACACCGCGCCGAAATATCCCAAAACCAAATCGGCAATATATTCCGCCAACGCTTCCAAAAGCAGGAAATCCTGTTCTTTCAGATGTCGGCGCAGCGTTTCGCATACCTCGGCATAATGCACCGTATTGGCAATATCGTCGTCCGAACCCGCTTTCTCGGGAATGCCGATGTCCAAATCGACAATCAGGGTCTGCAACCGTTCGCGCTCCCAGCCGTACACGCCGATAAGCGTATCCGCCTTGATGCCGTGCAAAAAGATTTTATCCATAATCCGCCCCGTTTTTTGCTAAAATAACCGCACCATTCTAAGTAAAGTACCGCAAATGTTCAACATACCGGCCGTCGCCGTTTCCTATTTAATCGGTTCACTGTCTTTCGCCGTCATCGTTTCCAAGTATTACGGCATGGACGACCCGCGTACCTACGGATCGGGCAATCCGGGGGCAACCAATGTTTTACGCAGCGGCAAAAAAAAGGCGGCCGCGCTGACGCTCTTGGGCGATGCCGCTAAAGGTTTGGTTGCCGTTTTGCTTGCACGCGTGCTTCAAGAACCGCTCGGTTTATCCGACAGCGCAATCGCTGCCGTCGCACTCGCCGCGCTGGTCGGGCATATGTGGCCGGTGTTTTTCGGATTTAAAGGCGGCAAAGGTGTAGCAACGGCATTGGGTGTGCTTCTGGCACTTTCTCCCACAACCGCCTTTACCTGTGCGCTGATTTGGCTTGTTATGGCATTCGGCTTCAAAGTATCCTCTCTTGCCGCATTAACCGCCACAATCGCCGCCCCCCTTGCCGCACTGTTTTTTATGCCGCATACTTCTTGGATTTTCGCAACCCTCGCAATCGCCATATTGGTGTTGCTCCGCCATAAGAGCAACATCCTCAACCTGATTAAAGGCAAAGAAAGCAAAATCGGCAGCAGCCGCTGATTTCCCATCCATCCCTGTTTATGCCGTCTGAACCACCGCTTCAGACGGCATCCGAATATCCCGCCGTTTTATTGACCATGCTCAGTTACAGACACGCATTCCACGCCGGCAACCACGCCGATATGCTCAAACACTTCACCTTGTTTTTAGTGCTGCAATATTTCAACCGCAAAGACAAGCCCTACTGGTACATCGACACGCACGGCGGCGCGGGTTTGTACAATCTCGAAGGCAGCGAAGCGCAAAAAGTCGGCGAATACCGGCAAGGCATCGCCCTGCTCCAACAGGCGCAAAACCTGCCTGCCGAACTGTCTGACCTTGCCGCGCACATACAAAAAATCCTGCCCTCGCCCAAACTTTACTGCGGTTCTCCGTGGCTGGCGCAATCGCTGACCCGCGTCGGCGACAAATTACGCCTGTTTGAGCTGCACCCCACCGACTTTGTCCATCTGCAAAACAATATGGGCGAAGCAGGATTGGGCAAACGCGGACAAGTGTTGCGCGAAGACGGTTACAAAGGGCTGATTTCCCTGCTGCCGCCTCCGCCGCGACGCGCCGCCGTCCTCATCGACCCGCCTTACGAGGAAAAACAGGACTATCGGCGTGTAACGGAAACGCTGAAAGCCGCTTTAAAACGGTTTAAGTCCGGCTGTTATCTCATCTGGTATCCCTGCCTCAGCCGCGAAGAAAGCCGCAAGCTGCCGGAAGAATTGAAAAAACTCGTTCCCGACAACTATCTTCACGCCGAACTGCACGTCCACGCGCCGAAAACCGACGGTTTCGGTATGCACGGCAGCGGAATGTTCGTCATCAATCCGCCCTATCTGTTGGCGGAACAATTGGCGGCAAACCTCCCCGCCCTGACGCGGCTGCTGGCGCAAGACGAAGGTGCGCGCTACCTGTTGGACAGCAAAATCCGCTGACCCCGATGCCGTCTGAAACCCTTCAGACAACATCTCCCGTCAAATAAACAAAACCGGACGATATACCGGCAGTCGGCACTTTTAAGAATAAATATCCCCATCCGCATACAGCGTTCCGACTTGCCCCGCGCCGTTTTTTTCCACTACAATCCCACGCAATATCCTGCGGAACGCGCCAATCAATTCCGTCCCGCAAGGAACGCCCCGCAACAGCCTGCCGCCTTTCAGACGGCACAAACCTTTCCGAAACGAGCAAACTATGAACACACTGACCCGATTCCTCCCCAAACACCTGCAACAAAACCAACTGCCCGAAGCACTCGG
This sequence comes from Neisseria benedictiae, assembly GCF_958267435.1. Taxonomy (NCBI): domain Bacteria; kingdom Pseudomonadati; phylum Pseudomonadota; class Betaproteobacteria; order Neisseriales; family Neisseriaceae; genus Neisseria; species Neisseria benedictiae. The sequence goes on along the minus strand of NZ_CATQFV010000058.1, from coordinate 70,331 downwards.
CGGCGTTTTGCTGTCCGTCGTTTCCGCCTGCACCGAAATCAACGCCAAAGTCCGCCTCGGCGCACTGGCCGGCGTATTGGGTATGGCGGGCACGGGCAATATTCAGGGCGAAGACCAGAAAAAACTGGATGTTATCGCCAACAACATTATGATTGACACACTCAAAGCCAACCCTGCCGTTGCCGGTTTGGCAAGCGAGGAAGAAGACACTTTCGTAAGTGCCGGTGAAAATGGACGCTATCTCGTCCTATTCGACCCTTTAGACGGATCGTCCAATATTGATGTCAACATTTCCGTCGGTACGATTTTCTCCATCCTTGAAAAACCCGAAGGCGCATTAGCAACCGAATCATTCCTTCAAACGGGCAGACAGCAGCTTGCCGCTGGTTACGTTCTTTACGGGCCTCAAACCCAGCTCGTATTCACATTCGGACACGGCGTATATATGTTCACGCTCAATGCCGAAAACGAATTTGTGCTGACCAAAGAAAACCCGAAAGTACCCGAAAGTACCAAAGAATTTGCCATCAATATGTCCAACCGCCGCCACTGGCTGCCCCCCGTCCAACAATACATAGACGAACTCTTGGCAGGTGAAACCGGCACGCGCGGCAAAAACTACAATATGCGCTGGGTAGCCAGTATGGTTGCCGAAATCCACCGCATACTGATGCGCGGCGGCGTGTTCATGTATCCGCAAGACAAACGCGACCCCGCCAAACCCGGCAAACTGCGCCTGATGTACGAAGCCAACCCCATGGCCCTGATACTCGAACAGGCGGGCGCATCGGCAAGCAACGCCCGTCAGGACATACTCGGCATCCGTCCCGAAAGCCTGCACCAGCGCGTCGCCGTCATTATGGGCAGCCGCGAAGAAGTGGATTACCTCAACCGCCTGCATTCAAAATAAACAGGCTGCCTAACCGATAAAGAAAGGCGGCAGCGTGCATCCGACGCTGCCGCCGATATTTCGTACACAGCCTTAGAAAGATAGAAAACCTCCTTTCCGGACGGAAAAAATGCCGTCTGAAAAGTTTTCAGACGGCATTTTAAAATTTAAAGCCCGAATTTATTTGCCCGCCGCTTTTTGCAGGATGGCATAAAGTTCGTCTTTCAATTTCAATTTGGCTTTTTTCAGCTCATCGATGGTTTCCGCGCCGCTGGTAACCGGATTGTTGACCAGACCGGCGATTTTGTCGTCCAGCTCGTTGTGTTCGTCAAACAGACGGGCGAAGTGGGAATCTTCCTGTTTCAATTTGGAAATCAAATCACGGTATTCTGGGAACATATTGCTCTCCTCTCTTCATTAACGGGTTAAAAAGCAAACTGAATCTTTACATTAATTATAACAAAGATAATATTTTTATCCAGTATTTTATCGGATACGGCAAAATTTTCTTTTAACACCGCCGTCCGGTTGATAAAAACGTTGACAATATCACGCTTTACGCATAAATTTTCAGCCCTTATACCCTGATTACACAAAGGAGCCGAGAACATGTTTTCAAAAAGCGTTACCCTCGCACAATACGACCCCGATTTAGCAGCCGCCATTGCCCAAGAAGACCGTCGGCAGCAAGACCACGTCGAGCTGATTGCTTCCGAAAACTACGTCAGTTGCGCCGTAATGGAAGCGCAAGGTTCGCAATTGACCAACAAATACGCCGAAGGCTATCCCGGCAAACGCTACTACGGCGGCTGCGAATACGTCGATATTGTCGAACAATTGGCAATCGACCGCGTAAAAGAACTGTTCGGCGCGCAATACGCCAACGTCCAACCCCACTCCGGCTCCCAAGCCAACCAAGCCGTGTACGCTTCCGTTTTAAAACCCGGCGACACCATTTTGGGTATGTCTCTGGCGCACGGCGGCCACCTGACTCACGGCGCAAGCGTTAATATTTCCGGCAAACTCTACAATGCCGTTACATATGGTTTGGATGAAAACGAAGTGCTCGATTATGCCGAAGTCGAACGCCTGGCGCTTGAACACAAACCCAAAATGATTGTGGCGGGCGCATCTGCCTACGCATTGCAAATCGACTGGGCAAAATTCCGCGAAATCGCCGATAAAGTCGGCGCATACCTCTTTGTCGATATGGCGCATTACGCCGGTCTGATTGCTGGCGGCGAATATCCCAATCCCGTGCCATTCTGCGACTTCGTCACCACCACCACCCACAAAACCCTGCGCGGCCCTCGCGGCGGCGTGATTTTGTGTCGTGACAATACCCACGAAAAAGCGTTGAACTCTTCCATCTTCCCAAGCCTGCAAGGCGGTCCGCTGATGCACGTTATCGCCGCCAAAGCCGTAGCGTTTAAAGAAGCGTTGCAACCCGAGTTCAAACAATACGCGAAACAAGTGAAAACCAACGCAGCCGCTATGGCGGAAGAACTGGTGAAACGCGGTTTGCGCATCGTTTCCGGCCGTACCGAAAGCCACGTTTTCCTCGTCGATCTGCAACCGATGAAAATCACCGGCAAAGCCGCCGAAGCCGCTTTAGGTAAAGCGCACATCACCGTCAACAAAAACGCCATCCCGAATGATCCGGAAAAACCATTCGTTACCTCCGGCATCCGCATCGGCTCCGCCGCCATGACCACACGCGGCTTTAACGAAGCCGACGCACGCGTATTGGCGAACTTGGTTGCCGACGTATTAGCAAATCCCGACGACGAAGCGAATCTGGAAAACGTTCGCAAACAGATTACCGCCCTCTGCGACAAATACCCCGTTTACGGCGCGTAAGCCTTTTTAAAAACCGATGCCGTCTGAAACTTTTCAGACGGCATTTACTTAAAATCCAAGCTATTAAAAGGAAGTGTCCGACAGTTTGGACGATTTCGTTTTTGTTTTCACCGTGTCCAAATGTCCTGCCTATTGCTTCGGAGGCATAGGGCGCAGCGGCATTGACTGCACTTTGTAACCCGCTGGCTCGGTAACGTTAAATAAAGGCCATCTGAAACGGGTTCACGGTTTTCAGACCGCTCTTAGCTCAAACCTTGAGAAGCGCATACATGCGTTCCGCACATATGCTACTTGTTGAGTTTAGATTTCATATGGGCGATGGTTTGCTGATTGGACTGAAATAAATTTGAATAACTCAACTATTATATTTCTATAATATTGCAAAGAAATTTCCTTCAACTTAAAAGACCCTTCATGCAGAGAATAAAACAGCCTAAATTTATCCTCTACAATCTCACACATCATTCTTAAACCATAATCCCCCAGCTCCGAAAGATAACAATACATGATATTTTCTTCACTTTCCTCTTCTTTTTCAAAATCAATATCATGCAATGAAAAATTACTTCCAGGAAACTTTTTACGTAACGCCTTATCTAAATTATCTTTTAAAGTCATTATTTCACTGTTTAACGTTAACACGGCCCCCTCCCCTGGATATGCTTTATCATCAATCCAGAATACAAGGGGACCCATGCAATAATCTCCATCTCTAATTAATATGTCTGTTTGTACGAAAAAATCTAGTTTATTTCCAAAAATCATTTTAAAACCTTTTCTTTCCAACCTAAATTTCTTAAATCAAACTTAACCTTATTGTTTAGTTTTAATGGATTATTGGCATCACCTGTACTTCCATTCCAGTGCCATTGATTATTAGGATCCCCTGAAAATCGATGAATATTTCCATATTCGTCTTTTGAAAATCGAACTGTTGGAGATGATGGTATTGGTTTAGACTTTATAAATAAGTCAAGTGAATTCTTCGGTTCTTTTCCGGCTTTTGGATTCCAACCTGAGCCACCTGGAGTGTGTTTTGAGTTCGATTTATAAGTAACAACTTTATTATCAAACTTAATTTCTACAGTTTCAGGTACAGGTACAGAAGACCTACCCACCTGCCCTTTAGATGCTCCCAAATCATTCTTTTGATGACTCTTCGACGCCAATGCCGTATCCGGAATCCTGTCCCCCTTCGCAACATTGCCGTTTGCAGGGATACGGATATTCCCCGCACCTGCCAATAAGGGATCGCTGCCGGTAACGGTCGGCTTGATAGTTTTCAGGTTACGGATGCCTGCACGAACCGCTGCATTTACCCTCGGGTTCGTTATGGCCAATCCCGTCGTTAGGATGTCGGCAACGTTCAGTGCAAGCTCTTCGTTTTTCCGCTCTTCCTGCCTGATTTTGGTGTCTTTTGTCCCGCTGTGCAGCCAGCTCAGGGTGCGGTATTCGGGTTTGTCCTGTCGGCGGTATTCCTCAAACAGTTTCGGATCATTATAGGCTTGCGGATTTCTTGCGCCGTAGTCGCGGTAGTCCCAAGTATAACCCAAGGCTTTGTCTTCGCCTTTCATTCCGATAAGGGATATGACGCTTTGGTCGGTATAGTCGTCTTGGGAGTCTTTGTCCACCCAGCGCAGTATTTGCCTGCGGATTCTCATTTCCGCTTCTTGGTTGCTGATTTTTCTGCCTTCGCGTTTTTCAACTTCGCGCTTGAGGGCTTCGGCATATTTGCCGAACTACGGTTGATTGGACAGTTTCAATTTATAAGGTGATGTAGGTTGCTTTTGTCTGATTACTGTGGCGATTTGTTAAAAGAAAGGCCGTCTGAAAACGTATTTTTGTTGTTTCAGACGGCCTTTTGGCTTAAACCCTGAGAACCGCATGCGTGCGCGTTCTGCACACATGCTACTTGTTGAGTTTAGATTTCATATGGGCCACGGCTTGCTTTCCAAATATGCTTTTATTTCATACATTAGATCATTTATATTAGGGGAAACTACATTTCCTGTTTTTCCTATTACAAGTAGACAATTATATTTTATTGCCCAATCAATGGTTTTCTGAATAAATTTAGTATAATCAAATCTTAAATCAAGTTCACACTCTATATCATCTGGCCAAACGGTAAGACTATTACCAAAATTATCACAAAACATGATTGCGTCTTTATCCCAAGACTCTTTCAATTTAAGCTGTTTTTTTGCTTCATTTATTATTGATAATAATATAACATCATTATCGATAAAGTAATTTTCAAAACTTTTATTCTCATTAAAATTCTGAAAATTATTAGATCGATACTCATCAAGTATAATATCTTTATTTGCATTAAATTTATTTCTGATAGCGGCTGATGGTATGAGGTAGTACCGATAATTCCAAATTGCCATTTTTTATTTACTCCTATATTTATTATCTAATGAAACCAATTCCCGGCTTTCAGACGGCTTTTTGTCAAATATTATCGGCAGCGGCTCAATGCCAACTTTAAACCTGCTCCGATTTCTTCAGGGCTGTTATCCAATGATAAAATTACATCCTCTGCATCAATGGCATCCCACGCTTCCAGCTTGACATGGCGGCTCGGGCTGATTTTCAGGCAGCCGTTGTGCAGCCAAATATCCACGCTCATCATGTTTTTAAATAGGGCGCGTTTGGTTTTATAGCCCAAGTTCCCGCATAGCTTGGCAACCCAATCCTCATAACGTGGTTTAAAACTTTCCTGTTTTAAAAAATCAATACGTTCAGCTTCGTTGTCTAACGTCCTGCTGTTTGCCAACGCTTGCAAGACCGTCGTGCCTAAAATTTCATTGTTGGTATCCAATGGCAGGATATGGGGGGGATATAGGTGGTCTGGAGCATATCGCCCAAATCCTGACCATGTTTGAATAATCAAGGCTCTTTCATTTGCCTTATAGCCAGCCCAATAATCTTGTTCTTGATTGAAAGTCATTTATTCGATCTCCGTAATTTTGACTGTAATGTTTTGACTTTTGCCATACTCTACCACACATTGCAACTGCAATCTTTGCTCCTTTACAGCCCCAAAAGTTTTTATATAAATAAATTGCCCTCTCCATTCTTTTAACCCTGAAACACAAATGCCGTCTGAAATTTTCAGACGGCATTTGTTGCTTTATATTCATTCTGCCTGCTTAGGCGAATTGCCGCGTAAACCCGACAAATTCCTCTTTTTTCGCCTTCGCCCTGCCTGAATCAATGGCTTCCCGTGCGGCAGATATGCCGTCTGAAAGCGAAGCCGCGATATTTCCGGCATATAGGGCGGCGGCGGTATTAAGCAATACGATATCGCGTGCCGCCCCTTCTCTTCCTTCCAGCACCTCGTTCATTTTCAACAAAGATTCCCGAGTATCGGCAACTTTGATTTCATCCAAATTGCGGCGGGTTTCGATACCGAAATCTTCGGGGTGGATGTCGTATTCGCTGATTTTTCCGTCTTTGAGTTCGGCAACGCGCGTTTTGCCCGTCAGTGTAATTTCATCCAAACCGCCCTCCCCGCAAACAACCAAAACGTGTTTGGAACCAAGTTGTTGCAAGACCCGCGACAAAATGCCGCACAAATCGGTATGGAACACGCCCAAAAGTTGGTTTGGCGCGCCCGCAGGATTGGTCAATGGGCCCAATATATTGAAAATACTTCGGAAACCGAGCGAACGTCGTACCGGGGCGACATAGCGCATGGCACTGTGGTGATTGGGTGCGAACATAAACCCTATACCGGTCTGGCTGATACTTTGGGCAATCTGTTCGGGAGTCAGGTTGAGGTTTGCGCCCATTTGCTCCATCACGTCAGCCGCACCGCTGGAGGAAGAGACCGACCGGCCTCCGTGTTTGGCAACCTTTGCGCCTGCCGCTGCGGCAACAAACATCGAAGTCGTCGAAATATTGAAGGTTTTGGCACCATCCCCTCCCGTACCGACGATATCAACCAGCCCCTCTACATTCTCCAGCGGCACTTTTGTCGCAAACTCGCGCATGACGGCTGCAGCCGCGGTAATTTCGGAAACGGTTTCAACCTTGATACGCAATCCTGTCAAAATGGCCGCTATCTGCTCCGGCGGAACCTGTCCGCTCATAATCTGACGCATCAAGTCGGTCATTTCATCGTAAAACAACTCATTATTGCTGATTAATCGTTCGATGGCCTGTTGCGGTGTAATCATTTTTTTGTCCTTAATTTACATTCAAACAGAAAACGGCAAAAATGCCGTCTGAAGCCTTCAGACGGCATCACGTCAGATTTTTTGCGGTTTGAAGTTTTGAAATTCGATTAAAAAATTGTTTAACATATCATATCCGTGTTCGGTCAAGAGGGCTTCGGGGTGGAACTGCACGCCCTCGACGGCATATTCCTTATGGCGCACGCCCATAATCTCGCCGTCGTCAGTCCAAGCCGTGATTTCCAAACAATCGGACAAATTATCCCGATCGATAACGAGGCTGTGATAACGCGTACAGGTAACCGGATTGGTCAAACCTTTAAACATACCCTTGCCCGAATGGGACACGGGCGACACCTTGCCGTGCATCAGCGTTTTGGCGCGGACTATCCTGCCGCCGAACGCCTCGCCTATCGTCTGATGCCCGAGGCAGACGCCCATAATCGGCAGCCTGCCGGCAAAATGGCGCATCGCCGCCACGGAAATCCCCGCTTCTTTGGGCGAACACGGACCAGGACCGATAACGAGATATTGCGGATTCAATGCCTCGATTTCCTCCAACGTAATATCATCGTTGCGGCGCACGGCGACTTCCTGCCCCAATTCTGCGAAATACTGGACGATGTTGTAAGTAAAACTGTCGTAATTGTCGATAAACAAAAGCATTTTGTGATTAACCTATTGATTTATAATTTGTTTATTATTAACTGCATTTCCAATACCCTCATCCATACCCCCTTATATCTTAGCGTGCCCGATGCGCCCTCGTGAATCTGGCGCAGAGCCTCGCGTTCTGACGAGTACGCCATTTTGCCACCTTTTCGATCGTTCGGGAACGTACCGTTTTTATGCACTCATAAATTTTGGTTATCCGATAGCCAAATATAGCGGCGTTCGTGTTCACATCATTAACTTCCCTAAAATTAGGGTTAATACAAATTAACGCCATTAAATATCACAACCGTGTCATTTGAAAAACTTTTGCCTATGCCCTCTGAGTGTTCTCAAAATCTTATGATATAAAGAATGTAATGTTATATAATAACAAACTTTTGAAATGCGAAGAGAAGCCAAAATGGCACAAACCACACTCAAACCCATTGTTTTATCAATTCTTTTAATCAACACACCCCTCCTTGCCCAAGCGCATGAAACTGAACAATCGGTGGATTTGGAAACGGTCAGCGTCGTCGGCAAAAGTCGTCCGCGCGCCACTTCGGGGCTGCTGCACACTTCAACCGCCTCCGATAAAATTATCTCTGGCGACACCTTGCGCCAAAAAGCCGTCAACTTGGGCGATGCTTTAGACGGCGTACCGGGCATTCATGCCTCGCAATACGGCGGCGGCGCATCCGCTCCCGTCATTCGCGGTCAAACAGGCAGACGGATTAAAGTTTTGAACCATCACGGCGAAACGGGCGACATGGCGGACTTCTCTCCCGACCATGCAATCATGGTGGACAGCGCCTTGTCGCAACAGGTTGAAATCCTGCGCGGGCCGGTTACGCTTTTATATAGTTCGGGTAATGTGGCCGGTTTGGTCGATGTTGCCGATGGCAAAATCCCCGAAAAAATGCCTGAAAACGGCGTATCGGGCGAACTCGGATTGCGTTTGAGCAGCGGTAATTTGGAAAAACTCACGTCCGGCGACATCAATATCGGTTTGGGCAAAAACTTTGTATTGCATACCGAAGGCTTGTACCGCAAATCGGGTGATTACGCCGTACCGCGCTATCAAAAAGAAGAAGGCCGTCTGAAACGACTGCCCGACAGCCATGCTGATTCCAAAACAGGCACTATCGGCCTGTCTTGGGTTGGCGAAAAAGGCTTTATCGGCGTGGCGTACAGCGACCGTCGCGACCAATACGGCCTGCCTGCCCACAGCCACGAATACGATGATTGCCACGCCGACATCATTTGGCAAAAAAGTTTGATTAACAAAGGCTATTTGCGGCTTTATCCGCACTTGTTGACCGAAGAAGACATCGATTACGACAATCCGGGCTTGAGCTGCGGTTCTCACGACGGCGACGGTGCACACGCACACACCCACAACGGCAGACCGTGGATAGACCTGCGCAACAAACGCTACGAACTCCGTGCCGAATGGAAGCAGCCGCTCCCCGGTTTTGAAGCCCTGCGCGTGCACCTGAACCGCAACGACTACCACCACGACGAAAAAGCAGGCGATGCAGTAGAAAACTTCTTCAACAACAAAACACACAACGCCCGCATCGAGTTGCGCCACCAACCCATAGGCCGTCTGAAAGGCAGCTGGGGCGTGCAATATTTACAACAAAAATCCAGTGCTTTATCTGCCACATCCAAAGCGATCAAACAACCGATGCTGCTTGACAATAAAGTGCAACATTACGGCTTTTTCGGTGTAGAACAGGCAAACTGGGACAACTTCACGCTTGAAGGCGGCGTACGCGTGGAAAAACAAAAAGCCTCCATCCAGTACGACAAAGCATTGATTGATCGAGAAAACTACTACAACCACCCCCTGCCCGACCTCGGCGCACACCGCCAAACCGCCCGCTCATTCGCACTTTCGGGCAACTGGTATTTCACGCCGCACCACAAACTCAGCCTGACCGCCTCCCATCAGGAACGCCTGCCCTCAACGCAAGAGCTGTACGCACACGGCAAACACGTTGCCACCAACACTTTTGAAGTCGGCAACAAACACCTCAACAAAGAGCGTTCCAACAATATCGAGATCGCGCTGGGCTACGAAGGCGACCGCTGGCAATACAATCTGGCGCTCTACCACAACCGCTTCGGCAACTACATCTACGCTCAAACCTTAAACGACGGACGCGGCCCCAAATCCATTGAAGACGACAGCGAAATGAAGCTCGTACGCTACAACCAATCCGGTGCGGACTTCTACGGCGCAGAAGGCGAAATCTACTTCAAACCGACACCGCGCTACCGCATCGGTGTTTCCGGCGACTATGTACGAGGCCGTCTGAAAAACCTGCCATCCCTACCTGGCAGGGAAGATGCCTACGGCAACCGTCCTTTCATCGCACAGGACAACCAAAACGCGCCCCGCGTTCCGGCTGCGCGCCTCGGCTTCCACCTGAAAGCCTCGCTGACCGACCGCATCGATGCCAATTTGGACTACTACCGCGTGTTCGCCCAAAACAAACTCGCCCGCTACGAAACGCACACGCCCGGACACCATATGCTCAACCTTGGTGCAAACTACCGCCGCAATACGCGCTATGGCGAGTGGAATTGGTACGTCAAAGCCGACAACCTGCTCAACCAATCCGTTTACGCCCACAGCAGCTTTCTCTCTGATACACCGCAAATGGGCCGCAGCTTTACCGGCGGCGTGAACGTGAAGTTTTAAAATCGGACAGGCAAACAAAAAAAGGTTTTCAGACGGCATTCTGAAAACCTTTTTTTAATCAATTTGTTAGGAAATATGGCAAAGACAAAGAACAAACCACTATGCCATCATTCCCATTTTCTTTGTTTCATCATTCTTGCTTTCACGCCGTCATTCTCGCAAAAGCAGAAAAATCAAAAGCAAAAACCCAAGATCCCGTCATTCCCACGCAGGCGGGAATCCAATTCATTCGGTTTCAGCCGTTTCCGATAAATCGCCTTAGCATTTGGGTTCTAGATTCCCACTTTCGTGGGAATGACGGCGTAAAGGTTTCTGTTTTTTAAGTGTTAGGTAACTAATAAGTCGTCATTCCCGCGCAGGCGGGAATCCAATTCGTTCGGTTTCAGCCGTTTCCGATAAATCACTGTAACGTTAAGTTCCCGGATTCCCACTTTTCGTGGGAATGGCGGTGTAAAGGTTTCTGTTTTTTAAGTTTTAGGTAACTAATGAGTCGTCATTCCCGCGCAGGCGGGAATCCAATTCGTTCGGTTTCTGTTATTTCTGATAAATCACCGTAACGTTAAGTTTCCAGATTCCCATTTTCGTGAACATAACGGTGTGAACATTAGCAAAAATTCAAAAAACCAAACTTCCTCATTCGTGTGAATGATGGTACTGATATTTTCTATTTCGGTTCGCAAAATTAATCTTTCAACACATCTTGCACAGCCGCTTGAATCTTGGCAGCAGCAGCTTCAATTTGCTGCTGTTCGGCAGATGGGTTTGCCGCTGTTTCAACCGGAGCAGTTTGTAAAGCAGGCTCAGATTCAGTTTGCGGCGCAGTCAGCGGTAAACGCGCTAATACAGTGCTGACGCCGTTTACTTTATCGCCAATCGCCACTTGCGCCTGCGCGTCAACCGGCAGATACATATCCACGCGCGAACCGAAGCGGATAAAGCCGTAGCGTTCGCCACGGGACAGTTTCGCACCTGCCTGGGTGTAGCACAAAATACGGCGCGCCACCAAACCGGCCACTTGAACAAAAGTAATTTCACGACCAGAAGCCGTCGTCGCCAAAACCGCGTTGCGTTCGTTTTCCGTGCTGGCTTTGTCCAAATCCGCATTTACGAATTTGCCTTTGTTATAGACCACTTCCGTTACCGTACAATCGGCAGGCGATTTTTGCGAATGCACGTTGAACACGTTCATAAAAATACTGATTTTCAAAGCATCGACATCACGATACGGATCGCGTGCGCGCTCGACCACCACAATGCGGCCGTCAACAGGGCTCAACACCGCTTCAGGATTTTGCGGAATCTCACGCGCAGGGTCGCGGAAAAACTGCAATGCAAATACGGTAAACACCCAAAACGGCAAAGACCACCAGCCGCAGCACATCGACACCAGCAGGCTCAAAGCCAAACCGCCGCCGATAATCGGCCAGCCCTCACGGGCGATAATCGGGTGGGGGTAAAGACGGTTCATTTGTCATCCTTCTATTCAAGCGGGTTAAAATTGCCGCCATTATAACGGAATCCGCCGCATTCCGCCGACAAATGCCGTCTGAACGCGGCTTCAGACAGCATCCGAGAAAGTGCTACAATATCGGTTTTCCTTTATTTTTCAGGCGGCATCCATTATGTGCAACCATCATCCCCGACATTCGCACGACAACGACACCATCCGCATACGCGGCGCACGCACGCATAATTTGAAAAACATCGATTTGGACATTCCGCGCCACAAGCTCGTGGTCATAACAGGATTGTCAGGCAGCGGCAAATCATCGCTGGCATTTGACACGCTGTATGCCGAAGGGCAGCGGCGTTATGTCGAGAGCCTTTCCGCCTATGCCCGTCAATTTTTACAGATGATGGACAAACCCGATGTCGATTTGATCGAAGGCCTCTCGCCCGCGATTTCCATCGAGCAAAAATCCACCAGCCACAATCCGCGTTCCACCGTCGGCACGGTAACTGAAATCCACGATTACCTGCGCCTTTTGTACGCCCGCGTCGGCACGCCGTATTGCCCCGAACACAATCTGCCGCTATCCAGCCAGACCGTGTCGCAGATGGTTGATGCCGTGTTGAAGCTGCCGGAAGACACGCGCGTGATGATTCTGGCGCCGGCGGTACGCGAGCGTAAAGGTGAGTTTGTCGATTTCTTTGCCGACTTGCAGGCGCAGGGCTTTGCACGGGTGCGAGTGGACGGCGAGGTCTATCAGCTTGACGAAGTGCCGAAGCTGGAAAAAAACATCAAGCACAATATCGATGTCGTCATCGACCGCGTGAAAGTAAAAGCTGACATCAAGCAACGGCTGGCAGAAAGTTTTGAAACCGCTCTGCGCCACGGCAACGAACGCGCACTGGCGATAGAGATGGACAGCGGCGAAGAGCATTGGTTTTCCGCGCGTTTCGCCTGCCCCGTATGTTCATACAGCCTGCCCGAGTTAGAGCCGCGCCTGTTTTCCTTCAACAACCCTATGGGCTCCTGCCCGACTTGCGACGGCTTGGGTAATACCAACTTCTTCGATCCCGAAAAAGTGGTCGCCCATCCCGAATTATCCTTAGCCGCAGGCGCAATTGACGGCTGGGATAAGCGCAACCAATTCTATTTCCAAATGATTCAATCGCTGGCGCGGCATTACGGTTTCGATGTGCAGACTGCTTGGGAAACGCTACCTGAAAAAGTCAAAAAAGTCGTGCTGCACGGCTCGGGCAAAGAAGTCATTGATTTCACTTACCTGTCCGAACGCGGCACCACCTTCAACCGCAGCCACGCCTTCGAAGGCATCATCCCCAATCTCGAACGCCGCTACCGCGAAACCGACAGCGAAACCGTGCGCGAAAAACTGCGCGAATACCAAAACCACCGTGCCTGCCCGAGCTGTGGCGGCGCACGTTTGCGCAAAGAAGCCCGCTACGTTTACGTCAGCGGCGAACCGCTGCACGAAGTTTCCGCCTGGCCGTTGACCAAAACCCACCAATTCTTTGAAACGCTGGATTTGGACGGCAACAAAAAACAAATCGCCGAAAAAATCCTCAAAGAAATCACCGAGCGGCTCGGCTTCCTGATTAACGTCGGGCTGGATTACCTGAATCTCTCCCGCTCCGCCGAAACCCTATCCGGCGGCGAAGCCCAGCGCATCCGCCTTGCCAGCCAAATCGGCAGCGGCCTGACCGGCGTGATGTACGTTTTGGACGAACCCTCCATCGGCCTGCACCAACGCGACAACGACCGCCTGCTCGCCACGCTCAAACGCCTGCGCGATTTGGGCAACAGCGTAATTGTGGTCGAACACGACGAAGACGCCATCCGCGAAGCCGATTTCGTGGTCGATATGGGCCCCGGCGCGGGCGAACACGGCGGCAACGTACTGATTGCCGACACCCCCGAAAACGTTGCTAAATGCGAAAACTCCGTTACCGGACAATACCTCAGCGGCAAAAAATCCATTGCCGTGCCGTCTGAACGCACGCCCGTCAATCCCGACCGAATGCTCGTCCTCAAAGGCGCGCGCGGCAACAACCTCAAAAACGTTACCCTTGAGCTGCCGCTCGGTTTGATTACCTGCATCACCGGCGTATCCGGCAGCGGCAAATCCACCCTGATTAACGACACCCTCGCCAAAATCACCGCCCGCGAACTCAACCGCGCCCAAGAAGAACCCGCCCCATACGACGACATCCACGGTCTCGAACACCTCGACAAAGTCATCAACGTCGACCAATCCCCCATCGGCCGCACCCCGCGCTCCAACCCCGCCACCTACACCAGCCTGTTCACCCCCATCCGCGAACTCTTCGCCGGCGTCCCCCTCTCGCGCGAACGCGGCTACAACGTCGGCCGATTCTCCTTCAACGTCAAAGGCGGCCGCTGCGAAGCCTGCCAAGGCGACGGTGTCATCAAAGTCGAAATGCACTTCCTGCCCGACGTGTACGTCCCCTGCGAAGTCTGCCACGGCAAACGCTACAACCGCGAAACGCTCGAAATCCAATACAAAGGCAAAAACATCAGCCAAGTCCTCGACATGACCGTCGAAGAAGCCCGCGAATTTTTCGACGCCGTCCCCACCGTATCGCGCAAACTGCAAACCCTCATGGACGTAGGCCTCGGCTACATCCGCCTCGGCCAATCCGCCACCACCCTCTCCGGCGGCGAAGCCCAGCGCGTCAAACTCGCCCTCGAACTCTCCAAACGCGACACCGGCAGAACACTCTACATCCTCGACGAACCCACCACCGGCCTGCACTTCGCCGACATCGCTCTATTGCTGGAAGTGATAGGCCGTCTGAAAGGCAAAGGCAACTCGATAGTGATTATCGAGCATAATTTGGATGTGATTAAAACGGCGGATTGGATTGTGGATTTAGGGCCGGAAGGGGGTGACGGCGGGGGCAGGATTATTGCTTCAGGTAGCCCTGAGCAGGTGGCGAAGGTTAAGGGGAGTTATACTGGGAAATACCTGAAACCCATGTTGAAATAGTCAAATTTTGGAGAACGGAAATGACTTTGTATCAGAGTCTGCAAAACGCAAAAAGTGAAGAAGATGTCAAAGATGCCTACATTGCCGCGCTGAAGCTCAAAAAAGTAACCAAAGGTCTGATTGACATTCAAACTGAAGAAATATGGTTTGAAGCCAAACATAAGCCCACCGATGTGTACACAATGTTTACACAACTGTTGTATTACGTCTGCCATGCCTACAATAAAGGTAATCATCTAGAATCCCTATTTTTGCCTCCTTTGCTTTGCGTCATCGACAACGAAAAAGCCGCACTGATGTCCACTGAACGCATCACACCGATTTTCAAAGACAAAAAAATCGCATGGGGTAAATCCGCTAGCCAAGTCAGCCGCGAACTCATCGCCCAAGTCTCGCCGTATATCAACGACCACTTTATCGTTTACCACATTGCTGAGAGTGAAGCCGAATTTATCCAAGCCGTCAAAGACAGCATCAAAAACGGCGGCATTGTCCGAACACAAATCACTCCCGACAATTTGAAAAAAGTTTTCGACAGTTGGGTAGAAATGGTCGGAAGGGAATTGAAAGACCTATCCAACCCAGCCGATTATGCCCTTCTGTTTTACGCCGACATCATGCACGATGGCAAGAAAGCCGTTATTGGCAGGGAATTGGATACCAGACTGGTCATTATCGATGAAAAGCCTGCCTTTTATTTGCGTGGAGAACTGTTGGAGCTTGCCAGCATCAAAGGCTACCGCGAGTTTTGGAATATTTACCACCGTCCGCCCGCCGAAGAACACCGCAACTATCTGATGGAACGGCGCGACCAACTTATCCCACTGGACGAGCGACAATTCAAAGGCGCGTATTACACACCGCTCAAAGTAGTTGAAAAAGCATATGAATTATTAAGCGATACACTGGGTAAAAACTGGCAGAAAAACTACATCGTATGGGATATGTGCTGCGGCGTAGGCAACCTCGAAACCAAACACGGCAACCGGCGCAACGTGTTCATGTCCACACTCGACCAAGCCGACATTAACGTCATGCAGACAAGTGGACAGTTTCCCGCCGCTACCCGCTTCCAATACGACTATCTCAACGACGATATTGCCGAAGATGGCAGCATTGATTACAGCCTGACAGGCAAAATTCCGTCTGAACTGCGCGAAATCATCCAAACGGCAAAAGCTGACAAGAAGAAAAAGATTCTGGTACTGATTAATCCGCCTTATGGTGAAGCGGCAAGTGCGGATACAGTAAGCGGATCGTCAAAAAATAAAACTGGTATTTCTCAAAACAAAATTGCTAAAACCTTACCTGATCTGGGCTACGCCACACGCGAACTGTTCGTACAGTTTTTATTGCGTATCCAATGTGAACTACCGAATGCCGTCATCGCCATATTCAGCACATTGAAATATATTTCCGCACCGAATTTTGAGCCGTTCCGCGAAATTTGGCAGCCGAAATTCCTAAACGGGTTTGTAGTCCACAGCAAAAGTTTTGACGGACTGAAAGGCGATTTCCCCATCGGTTTTTTGATTTGGGACTTGTCCAAAAAAGGTAAGGAAACCGTTTTCAAGCTACCTGCATTTGATAAAAAATGCGAAGCCTTCGGCGAAAAAAAATTTTATATTGAAACAGAACAGCCGTCTTTAAACGAATGGATAGAACGCGCTAAACCTAATGATATGGACGCATTGCCGCTGAAAAATGCTTTGTCCCCGCCCGAAAAAAACACAGGCGATATTCGTGGCAGAAAATGGGCGGATAATGCAATCGGCGGCATGATGTGCAAGGGTAATGATTTTCAAAATGCAGGAAAATCAACTGCCTTGTTTTCATCCGGTTATTGCAGCGCAGGTGGTTTTTTAGTAACAAAGGACAATTTGAAAAAAGCTGCTGTTGTATTTACCGCCCGCCGTATCATCAAACCCACATGGCTCAACGACCGTGACCAATTCTTGCAGCCGTCTGAAAAACTGCCCGAAAGTTTCTACACCGATTGTTTGCTGTATATGCTCTTTTCCAACAGTAACCTCACCGCCGGCACAGCAAAAGACACACTGGAATGGAACGGTAAGAAATGGCAGCTGACCAACCATTTTATCCCCGATACCGAAGAACAGGTAGGTGCAAAAAACAAATTCTACTCCCACTTTATGTCCGACTATTTGGAAAACAAAAAACTTTCCAAAGAAGCTAAAGCCGTTTACAACGAAGGGCTGAAACTGTGGGAAGCATTTTACACCGCAGATATTGAGCGCAAAATCCGCGATGAATATCTACTGGACAATGCCGATGCAGGTTGGTATCAGATCCGAAACGCATTGAAAAAAGCTTCTCCTCAAACAGATTTCTCTAAATTCGAAGAAGCATATACCAAGCTTGCCAACAAACTCGAACCACTGGTTTACAAATATGTTTTTTTGAAAGAATAGCAAGTCGTAGCCTGCATACCCGACCCACCGCGTGCGTGGCTGTGCCACACGCCCTACCTGTGAATTACACGGAACTTCAAAGCCAACGTGTAGGGTGTGTGCGGTACGCACGCAGTTGCTTGATTGACGGTTTGCCATTTCAACTTTTAACTTCGTTGAAGCTAGCCCTTTCAGACGGCCTCCAATGTCGTCTGAAAACGTCAACCTCAACAAAGTTAAAACCTTAAACAACAAACCATTCCTTCTCCAACACCCAAACCACAAACAAAATCCTATGGCGCGTTATCGCAGAAACTTCATTGCCGGCGGCACATTCTTTTTCACCGTCAAACTCGCCGACCCAAAATCTCGCCTGCTTGTCGGACATATCGGCTTCGCGTACAGCCTATATGGATGTGCAAGAACAATATCCCTTTGAAACCGTCACCGTATGCGTACTGCCGAACTACATTCACGCCATTTGGACGCTGCCGCCCGACGATGCGGATTATTCCCTGCGCCGGCGGCTGATTAAAACCAAATTCTCCGCATATTCCCCTCATACTAAAAACTTATCCGCCGGCAAACAGCGGCGGCACGAACGCGGTATTTGGCAACGGCGTTTTTACGAACACACCGTGCGCGACGAAACGGATTTGCAGCGTTGCGCGGACTACATCCATTCCAATCCTATCAAACAAAAAATGTCGCGTGCTAAAACAGAATCCTGCAAAAATATAATCAATTAAAATCAAAATAGGACAGTAGTGCATCGTCAAATCGGACGTAATCAGACAAAACAGTTTGCAGATACCGCTTAATATTCGCCCACACTTTCTCAATCGGGTTGAGCTCAGGTGAATAAGGTGCAAGAGGCAATTTACGGGTTTACTCCTGTTTGACCGATAAATATTCTGACTGCTTCAAAGGGCAAAAAATAATGTGGGTATGTTGAGGCTACCTCTTTTTGAAATGACAAACAAAATGCCGTCTGAAACCCGATTTCCGGTTTCAGACGGCATTTGATGTTCAATCAGTTGTCAAACCTGATTATGCCAAACCTTTTGCTTTCAACACTTCCAGCATCGTCGTGCCCAACTCGGCAGGGCTGCGGGTGTAGGCGATGCCGGCTTTTTCGAAAGCGGCGAATTTTTCCTCGGCAGTACCTTTGCCGCCGGAGATAATCGCACCGGCGTGGCCCATGCGTTTGCCTTTAGGAGCGGTAACACCAGCAATGTAACCTACAACAGGTTTGGTTACGTTGGATTGGATGTATTCGGCTGCTTCTTCTTCCGCAGTACCGCCGATTTCACCGATCATGATGATGGCGTCGGTATCTGGGTCTTCTTGGAAGAGTTTCAGTGCGTCGATTTGGTTCATACCAGGAATCGGGTCGCCGCCGATACCGATACAGGTTGATTGACCCAAGCCCAGTTTAGTGGTTTGTGCGACGGCTTCGTAAGTCAATGTACCGGAACGGGAAATAATACCGATGCGGCCAGGTTGGTGGATATGGCCCGGCATAATACCGATTTTGCACTCACCCGGAGTAATCACACCCGGGCAGTTAGGGCCGACCAAGCGGGTACCGTTGCCGTTGGTTTCCAAGTAACGTTTGGCTTTGAGCATGTCCAAAGTAGGCACGCCTTCGGTAATCACAACAACCAAGCCTACGCCGGAGTCAACTGCTTCAACGATAGAATCCAAAACAAACGGAGCAGGAACGTAAATTACGGATGCGTCAGCGCCGGTTTCTTTAACCGCTTCTTTCATGGTGTTGAATACAGGCAGGTTCAGGTGGGTTTGACCGCCTTTACCCGGGGTAACGCCGCCGACAACTTTAGTGCCGTAAGCCAGAGCTTGTTCGGAGTGGAAAGTACCGTTTTTACCGGTGAAACCTTGAACCAATACTTTGGTGTCTTTATTAATCAATACGCTCATTCTTTTCTCCTTAGGCGTTTACGGCTGCAACAATTTTTTCGGCTGCGTCATTCAGGCCGTCTGCAGAAGTCAGTTTCAGACCTGATTCGTTCAGGATTTTCGCGCCGAGTTCGGCGTTGTTACCTTCCAAACGAACAACGACAGGAACGTTGACGTTGATTTCTTTAACAGCTGCCACGATGGCTTCCGCAATCATGTCGCAACGTACGATACCGCCGAAGATGTTGATCAATACGCCTTTAACGGATTTGTCTTCCAGAATCAGTTTGAACGCTTCAACCACGCGGTCTTTGGTTGCGCCGCCACCGACGTCCAAGAAGTTGGCAGGTTGGCCGCCTTTCAGTTTGATGATGTCCATAGTGGCCATCGCCAAACCGGCACCGTTAACCATACAGCCGATGTTGCCTTCCAGGGCAACATAGTTCAGGTCGAATTCGGAAGCTTTCAGCTCGCGTTCGTTTTCTTGAGATTTGTCGCGCAAAGCGGCAATTTTCGGCAGGCGGTAGAGCGCGTTGCTGTCGATACCGATTTTGCCGTCCACACAGGCCAAGTCGCCGTTTTCACGGACTGCCAATGGGTTTACTTCAAACAGGGCGAAGTCGTTTTCGATAAACGCTTTGTACGCGCCGGTCATCAGTTTGACGAACTCATTGATTTGTTTGTCTTTCAAGCCCAGTTGGAAGGCAACTTCGCGAGCTTGGCAAGGTTGCAGGCCGACCAGCGGATCAACGGTTACTTTGAAGATTTTTTCTGGAGTTTCGGCAGCAACTTTTTCGATTTCCACGCCGCCTTCGGTAGAAGCCATGAATGTAACGCGGCGGGTAGAACGGTCAACCACTGCGCCCAAGTACAGCTCGGTTTGAACCGGATACATGTCTTCGCAAACCAAAACGCTGTTGACAGGTTGGCCGTTGGCATCGGTTTGGTAAGTTACCAAGTTGGTGCCAATCAGGCTTTCAGCCACTTCTTTGGCTTCTTCGCGGCTTTTGACGACTTTTACGCCGCCCGCTTTACCGCGGCCGCCGGCATGTACTTGTGCTTTGACAACAGCGAATTTGCCGCCCAATTTGTCGTAAGCTGCGGCGGCTTCTTCGCCGTTGTGCGCCAAAATACCGCCTTGTACGGGCAAACCGTAGCTAGCCAGCAGTTCTTTAGCCTGATACTCGTGTAGATTCATGGATTTCTCCTTAAGGTGAGTGGGTCTTAAGAATCGCCCTGCGGACAATCCTATATTTTCAGACGGCACTATTGTTTACTGAAAGGCAGCCACATCCGCGCCAACAAATACATGACCGCGCCGCCTCCTCCGAGAATAAAAAAGACAATGCCTTTTTTACGCGAATTCGGGCAGAGCAGGTAAACGGCAAGGCTGAAACTGATAAACAACAATGCCACGCGCCAAACCAATTCTTTATCTTTGAAACGGTTGAGCGTATAAGTTTCGGTCATCATCACATACATCTGCCACAATGCGGCCATACACATGCTGATGATGCCCATCGGTATAAAGAAAATACCGACTATTTCTTTGTTCATAATGAATGTAAATGCTGTTTGTTTGCCTGACGAAATTATAAATCAGAAAACGAAGCTCTCGGAACATTCAATTTGTCGGAGGCCTTAAGGCCGTCTGAAAAATTTCAGACGGCCTTAATGTCTATCAACCGTGCAAAGCGCGTTTGTCGGCCGCCAATGCAGCTTCGTGAACCACTTCGGACAAGGTTGGGTGGGCATGGATAATGCGGGCGATGTCTTCGCTGCTGGCGAAGAATTCGAGCGCAGTCACGCCTTCGGTAACCAATTCGCTGACAACCGGGCCGATCATGTGTACGCCCAAGATACGGTCGGTTTTTGCATCTGCCAATACTTTAACCGTACCTTTGGCTTTGCCCATTGCCAATGCGCGACCGTTTGCACCGAAACCTGAAGTACCTTTTTTGTACTCCACGCCTTCGGCTTTGAGCTGCTCTTCGGTTTTACCCACCCAAGCGATTTCAGGGTCGGTGTAAATCACGAATGGTACGTTGTTGAAGTCGATATGCGGTTTTTGACCGGCAATGCGCTCGGCAACGGCAACGCCTTCGTCGCTGGCTTTGTGTGCCAACATCGGGCCGCGAACCACGTCGCCGATTGCCCATACGTTAGGCAGGTTGGTACGGCATTCGCCATCTACTTTGATAAAGCCGCGCTCGTCTTTTTCCAAGCCTACGGCTTCGGCATTCAGGCCTTTGGTGTTTGGAATACGGCCGATGGCAACAATCAGTTTGTCGAATACTTCGGTTTTGGCTTCGCCGGCAGCAGTTTCGTAAGCAACGGAAACGCCTTTGCCTTCAGATTTAATGTCGCCGATTTTCACGCCCAATTCGATGCTCAAACCTTGCTCTTTAGTGAAGTATTTGAAGGCTTCTTTGGCGATTTGTTGGTCGGCGGCAGCCAGGAAGGTCGGCGCAGCTTCAAGAATGGTAACTTCTGCACCCACGCGGTTCCATACGGAACCCATTTCCAAACCAATCACGCCGGAACCGATCACGCCGAGTTTGGCAGGTACTTCGGTCAGGTTCAATGCGCCTTCGTTGTCCAAAACGTTCACATTGTCGATAGCGACTTGCGACAGCGGACGCGGTACGGAACCGGTGGCTACGATGACGTGTTTGGCTTCGATAACGGTTTTCTCGCCTTTGTTATCGACTTCGATTTGGTAAGCGTCGCCATTTTTGCCGGCAAAGGAAGCCGTACCGAACAGGCTGGTTACTTTGTTTTTTTGGAACAGGAATTTCACGCCGCCGGTCAGTTTGGTCACGATGGCATCTTTGCGCTCAATCATTTTGGCCGCGTCGAATTTTACATCGCCGACAGTGATACCGTGTTCGGCAAAATCGTGTTGCGCAGCGTGGAAATGTTCGCTGGATTGCAACAGGGCTTTGGAAGGGATACAGCCTACGTTCAAGCAAGTACCGCCCAAGGCAGGGGCATTGCCTGCTTTGTTAACGCCTGCATCGACGCAAACGGTTTTGAAACCCAGTTGCGCGGCACGAATGGCGGCAACGTATCCGCCCGGGCCTGCACCAATCACTACTACATCATATTGAGACATCGTGTCATCCTTTGCTTTTACAGTATCTCAAAATAAAAACGATACTTTTGGTTTCTTTTTTATTTTGAATGACTGCGTTTTGATGGTTTTAAGAAAAGGCCGTCTGAAAGTCTATATCTGTCGATTCATTCAAATCAAATATTTCAGACGGCCTCAATCGTTCGTTGAGCCTATTGTAGCACGATACTACATTACGCTACATCTAAATAAAAATTCAGACGACCTTTTCATTAATAAATAAAAGGCCGTCTGAAACGATTACAGATCCAACAACAGGCGGGCCGGGTCTTCCAACGCGTCTTTAATGGCTACCAAGGTCAATACAGCTTCGCGGCCGTCGATGATACGGTGGTCGTAAGACAAAGCCAGATACATCATCGGACGGACAACAACTTGGCCGTTTTCAACCACAGCGCGCTCTTTAGTGGCGTGCATACCCAAAATCGCAGATTGAGGCGGGTTGATGATCGGGGTAGACATCATAGAACCGAAAGTACCGCCGTTGGTAATACTGAATGTACCGCCGGTCAGATCTTCGATAGCAATTTTGCCGTCTTTGGCTTTTTTCGCGTAATCAACAATTGCTTGTTCGATGTCGGCAATGCTCATTTGGTCGGCATCGCGCAAGATAGGCACAACCAAACCGCGTGGGCTGCCAATCGCGATACCGATGTCGAAGTAGCCGTGGTACACGATGTCTTTGCCGTCAACAGAAGCATTCACAACCGGATATTTTTTCAGGGCGGCAACCGCGGCTTTAACGAAGAAGGACATGAAGCCCAGTTTTACGCCGTGTTCTTTCTCGAATTTTTCTTTGTACTTCGCACGCAAGTCCATGATTGGTTTCATGTTGACTTCGTTGAATGTAGTCAGAATGGCGTTTTCTTGTTGAGAAGCCAAGAGGCGTTCTGCAACACGGGCACGCAGGCGGCTCATCGGTACGCGTTCTTCAGGACGTGCGCCGGCAGGAAGTGCAACGGCAGGAACAGCGGCTGCGGCAGGTTTGGCAGCGGCATTTTGTACGTCTTCTTTCAATACGCGACCGTCACGGCCGGAACCTTGCAATGCGTTCACGTCAACACCGGTCTCGGCAGCCAGTTTGGCAGCGGCAGGCATAGCGGCGTTGTTTTGTGCGGCAGCTGGAGCAGCGGCTGGGGCAGCTTCGGCAGGCGCGGCGGCAGGTGCTTCAGCGGCGGCAGTGGCAGCTGTATCGATACGGGCCAAAACTTGGTCGGCAACAACGGTTTCACCGTCTTGCGCGACGATTTCAACCAATACGCCGGCTTGTGGAGAAGGTACTTCCAAAACCACTTTGTCAGTTTCGATATCGATCAGGATTTCGTCACGGGCAACTGCTTCGCCAACTTTTTTCTTCCATTCCAAGAGCGTGCCTTCAGATACGCTTTCAGACAGCATAGGTACTTTTACATCAATAATCATTTTGTGTCTCCAATGGCCCTTTCAGACGGCCTGTTGTGTGTTTTTAATTCTGCATATGGGCATTCCGCCTGAACAATTTCAAACGGAATGCCACTAGGCTTACAACGCCAAAGCGTCTTCAACCAATTGTTTCAATTGAGCAATGTGTTTGCTTGAGTAGCCCACTGCAGGCGATGCGCTGCTTGGACGACCGGCATAAGACAGTTTTTGCTCTTCGCTGATAACACCTTCGATGCGGTGGCGGATTTGGTAGAACGCGCCTTGGTTTTTCGGCTCTTCTTGCGCCCAAACCACAGATTTTGCGTTCGGATATTTCGCCAGTTCAGCTTTAACTTCGTCGTATGGGAACGGATACAGCTGCTCAACGCGGACAATCGCAACATCATCTTCCAGTTTACGCTCGGCACGGCCCGCTTCCAAGTCATAGTAAACCTGACCGGCACACAAGACTACGCGTTTCACGCTGTCGTTGCTTGCGCGTTCGGCAGTATCGCCGATAACCGGACGGAAAGTCGAACCTTCGGTGAAGTTTTCCAGCGGGCTCATTGCACCTTTGAAGCGCAACAGGCGTTTGGACATGAAAATCACCAGCGGTTTGCGGTATGAACCCAAAACTTGGCGTTGCAAGAGGTGGAACATTTGCGACGCTTCAGACGGCATGATGACTTGCATATTGTTCTCAGAACACAGTTGCAACCAACGTTCTACGCGTGCAGAAGAGTGCTCAGGACCTTGACCGTCGTAACCGTGCGGCAGGATAGTAGTCAGACCGCACAAACGACCCCATTTGGTTTCGCCTGAAGACAGGAATTGGTCAATCGTCACTTGCGCGCCGTTGGCGAAGTCACCGAATTGCGCTTCCCAAATGGTCAGCTTGTCAGGAGCGGAGCAGGCAAAGCCGTACTCGAACGCCATCACAGCTTCTTCGTTCAAGATAGAGTCGATAACCAGGAACTCGCCCAAGCCTTCGCCCATGTTGCGCAGAGGAACATAAGTACCGTCGTCCCATTTTTCGCGTTTTTGATCGTGCAGAACGGCATGACGGTGTGAGAATGTACCGCGGCCGGAGTCCTCACCGGAGATACGCACACCATGACCTTTGGTCAGCAGGCTTGCGTATGCCAAGGTTTCGGCCATACCCCAGTCGATGGCTTGTTTGCCGGATGCCATGGCTTTACGCGCTTCAATCACACGTTTTGCAGTCGGATGCAGGGCAAAGCCTTCAGGTACGGCGGTGAATTTCTCGGTAAGACGCTCGATGTCGGCGGCAGGCAAACCGGTTTCGATTTTTTCGCGCCAATCTTTGCCTTGGTATTTGCTCCAGTCGATTTGTGTGCGTTGGAAGTTGCTCAGCGTTGTTTGTTCAACATGTTCGCCTTTGTCCAAAGCATCACGGTAGGCTTGGATGTAACCGTCAGCCTCGGCTTGAGTTACCACGCCTTCGGCAATCAGTTGCTCGGTGTACAAAGCACGCGCACCGGGGTGTTGCGATACTTTTTTGTACATCATCGGTTGGGTCAAGGTCGGATCATCGCCCTCGTTGTGGCCCCATTTACGGTAGCAGACAACGTCGATTACGATGTCTTTATGGAATTTTTTGCGGTAATCCAAAGCGGCTTGAATGGCAAAGCAAACGCGTTCGGGATCATCGCCGTTCACATGGATAACCGGGGCGGAAACCATTTTCGCGATATCGGTACAGTGTACGGTTGAACGGGTATCGCGGATATCGGAAGTGGTAAAGCCGATTTGGTTGTTGATGACGATATGAACCGTACCGCCGGTGGTATAACCGCGCGTTTTAGACAGGTTGAATGTCGCTTGGTTGACTCCCAGACCGATAAATGCGGAGTCGCCGTGAATCAATACCGGCAAGACTTTGTCGCGGCCGTTTTCGCCCAAACGTTTTTGTTTGGCGCGCGCAGAACCTTCCACCACCGGATTGACGATTTCCAAGTGTGACGGGTTGAACGCCAAAGAAACGTGCATCGGACCGTGAGGGGTGGCAATATCGGAGCTGAAGCCCATATGGTATTTCACGTCGCCGCTGGGCAGTTTGATTTCGGCACGACCTTCAAATTCGGCAAACAAATCGCCGGGTTTTTTGCCCAAAATGTTCACTAAAACATTCAGACGGCCACGGTGCGCCATACCGATGATGACTTCTTCCACGCCGTCCTTACCGGCGTTTTGAATCAGGTAGTTCAAACCGGCAATCGCGCTTTCGCCGCCTTCGACACCAAAGCGTTTTTGACCGACATATTTGGTATGCAGATAACGTTCCAAAGTTTCGGCAGCGGTCATCTCTTTCAAGATACGGCGTTTTTGATCGGCATTGTAATGCGGTGTGGACAATACGCTTTCAAAATAGTTGCGTACCCAACGACGCTCTTCGGTATTGGGAATATAGATATATTCCAATGCGATGTGGCCGCAGTAGGTTTGTTTGAGGTTGCTGATGATTTGGGACAAGGGCAGCTTGCCGCGATTGGCAAAATCTCCCTCTCCCATATTGAATTGAAGCGCCATATCGGCATCAGACAGACCGTGGAATTTCGGATCAAGGGCTTCAATGTCGCGCGGGGGGATACGTTTGAGCGGATCGAGCCGTGCCGCACCCACGCCTTGGATACGATAGGCGGAAATCAGCCGTAAAACGCTGACTTGCTTTTTCAGCATTGCCTCATCCGCACCGCCCGCAACGGCTGCGGCAATTTTCTTTTTCGCCAAAGTAACAAATGATTCGCGAATCGGTGTGTGTGCGACATCGACAGCAACCGTTCCCGGCTGTTTGCTCAAATCGGTGAAATACTGCTTCCATTTTTCATCAACCGCATCGGGGTTTTCCAAAAAAGCCTCGTACAATTCCTCAATGTAGGGTGCGTTCGAACCGAACAGGTAAGAGAAATTGAGTTTTTCGTCCATCATGGCGTGCGCTCTTTTCTTTAAAATATAAACAAAGGGTAGAAATCCGCGTCCTGACGGCTGAACTGATGCCGTCTGAAAAGACATTTTATTCTACCCTATTTTAAACCGGATTGCTTGCATTGATTTCATCCGACTACAATCAGACGGATTCGGGAAACAATCCGGTTCTCTGATATTGCCTGTTTGACAATATATTAATGTATGTTACCTCTCGCCTGCCGGCACATAATCGCGACGTTCCGAACCGGTATAAAGCTGGCGGGGACGGCCGATTTTCAGCGAAGGATCGCTAATCATCTCGTGCCAGTGTGAAATCCAGCCCACGCTGCGCGACAGGGCGAAGATGACGGTAAACATTTCGGTCGGGATGCCCAGCGCAGACAGGACGATGCCGGAATAGAAATCGACATTGGGATACAGTTTGCGTTCGATAAAGAACGGGTCTTTCAGCGCAATCTGTTCCAATTCCATCGCCAGTTTGAATTTCGGACTGTCTTCCAGACCCAATTCTTTCAAAACTTCATAGCAGGTTTCGCGCATAATGCTGGCACGCGGATCCATATTGCGGTATACGCGGTGTCCGAAGCCCATCAGGCGGTATTTTCGCTGTTTCACGCCTTCCATATATTCGGCAACATTGGACACATCGCCGATTTCGTCCAGCATTTTCAACACGGCTTCGTTCGCACCGCCGTGCGAAGCACCCCACAGGCAGGCGATACCGGCAGCAATACAGGCAAACGGGTTCGCACCCGAAGACCCTGCTAGACGGACGGTTGACGTTGAGGCGTTTTGCTCGTGGTCGGCATGCAAAATAAAGATGCGGTCGAGCGCGCGTGCCAAAACGGGATTGGGTTTGTAGTCTTCACACGGCGTAGCGAACATCATGTGAAGGAAGTTTTCAGAGTAAGAGAGATTGTTTTTCGGATAATTGAACGGCAAACCGTTAGAATAGCGGTAACACATTGCCGCGATTGTCGGAATTTTGGAAATCAGACGGTAAATTGCAATTTTTCGGTGTTCGGGATTGGTAATATCCAGACTGTCTTGATAGAACGCAGACAGTGCGCCGACCACACCGACCATCATCGCCATCGGATGCGCGTCACGTCGGAAACCCCGGAAGAACCAAGTCAGCTGTTCATGTACCATCGTATGGCGGCTGACGGTATTGTCAAATTCTGCCTTTTGCTCGGGAGTCGGCAGTTCGCCGTAAATCAACAGGTAGCAGACTTCCAAATAATCGGACTTTTCGGCCAGCTGCTCGATGGGGTATCCGCGATAATAAAGCAAGCCTTGATCGCCGTCGATGTAAGTAATTTTAGACTCACAGCTTGCGGTTGAAACAAATCCGGGATCAAATGAAAACAAACCTGTATTTTTTGTCAGCCCCCGAATGTCAACCACATCATGCCCGATGCTGGCTTCCAATACCGGTAGATCCAAGCCTGCCTGACCCGGTACGTTGAGTTTGATTGATTTGGACATATTATCGCTCCTTTGCAAGTTGTAACCCACGTTTCTGCATCCGCAGCACGTTCTTTGCCTTCAGACGGCATTTGCATTTTGAAATCTGCCCGCAGGCAGATTTCGGATGCCTCATACCCGTCTGATTTTTTCAAGCATAGGGATAAGATGCCCTTTGTCCGTTGTCGAATGCCCGTTAATCAAGGCAAGCAATTCTTGATCTTGAAATTCAAGGATTTCGGAAAACTCGGACAGCTCTTTATCGCTCAAATGCTCGAATTCTTTTTCCATAAACCTGCCGAAAATCAAATCTAATTCCAACAATCCCCGGCGGGTTTGAAAACGGATTTTCCGTTTGGCAATATCGTCAAAAACCATCATTTCTTAAACGGCTCGTTTCAACATAATCTCTTTAATCTTACCGATGGCTCGGGTCGGATTCAAGTGTTTAGGACATACGTCTACGCAGTTCATAATGGTGTGGCAACGGAACAGACGATACGGATCGTTCAAATTATCCAAACGTTCGTTGGTAATGGTATCACGGCTGTCTGCGATAAAGCGGTAGGCGTTCAGCAAGCCGGACGGACCGACGAATTTGTCGGGATTCCACCAGAACGACGGGCAGGCGGTCGAACAGCAGGCGCACAAAATACATTCGTACAAGCCGTCTAACTCTTTGCGCTCTTCCTGAGTTTGCAGACGCTCTTTGTCCGCATCAATCGGATTGTCGTTAACGACATAAGGTTTGATGGAATGATATTGTTTGAAGAATTGGGTCATGTCCACAATCAGGTCGCGGATAACAGGCAGACCTGGCAGAGGACGGATTTTGACAGGCTGTTTCAGGCTGCGTAAATCGGTCAGACACGCCAAGCCGTTTTTGCCGTTGATGTTCATACCGTCAGAACCGCAAATACCTTCGCGGCAAGAACGGCGGAAAGACAATGTATCATCTTGTGCTTTCAGGCGCACCAAAGCGTCCAAAAGTTTAACGTCGGTTGGTTCCAATTCCAACTCGTAACGTTGCATATAAGGTTTGGCATCAACGTCCGGGTTGTAACGGTAAATTTCAAAACTCATTTTTTCCATGAGAAGTGTTCCTTTTCTCATAAACTGCCCAATGATTTTGTATTATGAATTCAAGCAGTTCAATGTGGGTATGGTTAGGTTTCAGACGGCCTTTAAGGTAAAGGCCGTCTGAAAACTCATCAATAAACGCGTTTAGCCGGTTTGATGTATTCCACGCTCAAAGGCTTGGTATGTACCGGTTTGTAAGACAAAGTATTGGTATCTGAATGATACAGGGTATGTTTCATCCAGTTTTCGTCATCGCGCTCAGGATGGTCATCTGAAGCGTGTGCGCCACGCGATTCTTTACGCGCTTCGGCGGACACCAAAGTCGCTTTTGCTACTTCAATCAGATTATCCAATTCCAAAGCTTCGATACGCGCAGTATTCCACACTTTGCTCTTGTCTTTGATTTCAGTACGTTTCACGCGCTCGGCAATCTCCATGATTTCTCGAACGCCTTTGCTCAGAATCTCATCGGTACGGAACACACCGGCGTGCAGTTGTACGGAGCGTTGCAGTTCGCGACGCAATGCATCAACGTTTTCACCATCGGTTTGATTGTCCAAACGCTCGATACGTTGGCGGGTCAATTCACCGGCATTAGCAGGCAGAGGTTTCCAGTCGCTTTGCTCTTTGATGAATTTAATCATACTGTCGCCGGCAGCCTTACCGAACACCACCAAGTCCAACAGAGAGTTGGTACCCAAGCGGTTCGCACCGTGTACGGAAGCACATGCGCA
The DNA here is from genome assembly GCF_958267435.1 of Neisseria benedictiae. Taxonomy (NCBI): domain Bacteria; kingdom Pseudomonadati; phylum Pseudomonadota; class Betaproteobacteria; order Neisseriales; family Neisseriaceae; genus Neisseria; species Neisseria benedictiae. The sequence goes on along the minus strand of NZ_CATQFV010000058.1, from coordinate 40,467 downwards.
CTCACCTGCCGCATACAGACCTTTTACAGGCACTTCGTAATCTTCACCTTGCGGAACGACAACTTCGCCGTGGTAATTGGTCGGAATGCCGCCCATCATGTAGTGGGTAGTCGGCACAACAGGAATCGGGTCTTTAATCGGGTCGATACCGGCAAACTGAATGGAAATCTCGCGGATGCCCGGCAGTTTTTCCATAATTTTTTCTGCACCGATATGGTCGATTTTCAGCAATACGTGGTCTTTGTTTTTACCACAACCGCGACCTTCGTAGATTTCCATCGCCATCGCACGGGAAACCACGTCACGGGAAGCCAAATCTTTTACTGTTGGAGCGTAACGTTCCATAAAGCGTTCGCCATCGGCATTCAACAGAATACCGCCCTCACCGCGCACACCCTCGGTAATCAATACACCGGCACCGGCTACACCGGTCGGGTGGAATTGCCAGAATTCCATGTCTTCCAACGGAATACCTGCACGGGCACAAATACCCAAACCGTCACCGGTATTCATATAAGCATTGGTAGAAGAAGCATAAATACGACCGCCACCACCGGTAGCAAACATCACAGCTTTAGCGTGGAAAATATAAACTTCGCCGGTTTCCATTTCCATGGCCGTTACACCGACTACGTCGCCGTTTTCATCACGAATCAAATCTTGCGCCGTCCATTCCACAAAGAATTGTGTATTGGCACGGACGTTTTGTTGGTACAAAGTATGCAACATCGCATGACCGGTACGGTCGGCAACCGCACATGCACGTTCTACCGCGCGTTTACCGTGTTCGGCAGTATGGCCGCCGAAAGGGCGTTGGTAGATTTTGCCACTTTCCACACGGTCGAAAGGCATACCCATGTGCTCCAACTCAATTACTGCTTCAGGTGCTGCGCGACACATAAATTCAATCGCATCTTGGTCGCCCAGCCAGTCGGAACCTTTTACGGTATCGTACATGTGCCAATCCCAACGGTCTTCCTGCACATTACCCAATGAAGCAGAAATACCGCCCTGAGCCGCTACAGTATGAGAACGGGTCGGGAACACTTTAGACAAAACAGCACAATTCAAACCAGATTTAGACAATTGGAGGGCTGCGCGTAAACCTGCACCACCACCGCCAACAATCACGGCATCAAACTTACGAACAGGAAAACTCATATTTACCCCCAAATTACTTTAACTGAATACACCAAGCAGCCTACCAACCAAACGATGGTGGCAACTTGTAAAAACAAACGCACGCCGAAAGGCTTAATGTAGTCCATCCACAAATCACGGATACCTACCCACGCATGCAAAAATACGGCCAAGAAGCTCACTTGGGTAAACACCTTCACCCAAGTTTGATCAAAAAATGCCTGCCATGCCGAATACTCTTTAGGCAACGTAAACAAAACAACCAAAAGAACCACGGTGTACACCAACATGATGACCGCAGTTGCACGTTGCATTGCCCAATCGCGCAAACCGTAATGCGCACCTGTCAATTTACGTTCTACCATAACAACGCTCCCAAAACGACAGTCAGCACCAAAGCTGCGGTAAAGACAAATTTAGCGGTGTTCCGTGCAGTATTCAGCTCAAGGCCTTTGTGCACATCCAAAAATAAAAAGCGGATACCGGCAAGGGAATGGTGCAGATAAGCCCACAATACGCCGATTAAAACCAGCTTGACCAAAGGATGGGAAACAATGGCACGGTAAGTTTCAAATGCAGACTCTTGACTCAGGGTGCCGGACAGGAAATACAGCAGGAAAGGCAGCATAATAAACAGCCCGACCCCGCTGATGCGGTGAAGGATGGAAACTATCCCGGGTATCGGCAGACGGATGTTCGGCAAATCCAGATAAACAGGACGCGGTTTGACAGACATAGTCAATTCCTCTGTAGTTATATATCGACTCAAAAACCGTAAACCCATTGCTACACTGGGTTACATAAACGTTAATTTACCTGTTTTATCCCATTTTGAACAGTGTATTTTAAAAACAAACTGATAGATTTTGACAAACACGCGTGAAAACAGCAGATTAAAAGAAAGATTTTTAGTTTTGCCCCCTTCCCGACACGGTATCAGCATCCGACCTCCAACCCCATCCTCAAAAATAAAATGCCGTCTGAAAAAATTTCAGACGGCATTGTTTTGCCATATCGGTCAGGCTTTCAATTTCGCATCGGCATCACGCAACGCAGTACGCAGACCTTCCTCGATAACAGGATGGTAGAACGGCATATCCAGCATTTGCGGAACGGTCATCTTCATTTGATGCGCCCATGCCAACAGGTGCGCCAAATGTTCGGCGGCAGGGCCTACGATTTCCGCACCAATGAAGCGGCCGGTTGCTTTTTCGGCATACAGGCGCATATGGCCTTTGTTTACCAGCATCACGCGGCTGCGGCCTTGGTTTTTAAACGATACTTCGCCGATGACAAATTCGTCGGGTTGGTATTGCGCGGTAACCTGCGCGTATTTCAAACCGACAAAGCCAATTTGCGGATTGGTAAACACCACGCCGATGGTGCTGCGGCGCAAACCGCCGCCGATATTCGGATAGCGGCCCGCGTTGTCGCCGGCAATCTTGCCTTGATCGGCAGCTTCGTGCAGCAGGGGCAGTTGATTGGATGCGTCGCCCGCAATAAAGATATGCGGAATACTGGTCTGCATGGTCAGCGGATCGGCAACGGGTACGCCGCGCGCATCTTTGTCGATATTGATGTTTTCCAAACCGATATTGTCAACGTTCGGACGGCGGCCTACGGCTGCCAGCATATATTCGGCAACAAATACGCCTTTTTCGCCGTCTTGCTCCCAATAGACTTCTACATTGCCGTCCGCATCGAGTTTGACCTCGGTTTTGGCATCCAGATGCAGTTTCAATTCTTCACCGAACACGGCTTTCGCCTCGTCTGAAACGACAGGGTCGGAAATGCCGCCGATGATGCCGCCCAAGCCGAAAATCTCGACTTTCACGCCCAAACGGTGCAATGCCTGCCCCAGTTCCAAACCGATAACGCCCGGTCCGAACACGGCAACGCTCTTAGGCAGCGTATCCCATGAGAAAACGTCGTCATTGATAATCAAACGGTCGCCCAAAGACTGCCACTGCGGCAGGATAACGGGACGCGAGCCGGTAGCAATCACGAAACTTTTTGCCGTGATTTGGGTATGGTCGTCGATTTGGACGGTATGCTCGTCGATAAATTTAGCCGAACCCATGATGCGTTTGTCAGCAGGCCATTCTTCCACATCGGCAACGACAAAGCCGACAAAACGATCGCGCTCGGATTTAACGCGCTGCATCACTTCTTCGCCATTGACGACGATACTGTCTTTATCCAAATGCACGCCGAACGGGTCGGTATGCAATGCGTGATGGCGCGCCTCGGCGGCGGCAATCAAGAGTTTGGAAGGCATACAGCCCACGCGCGCGCAGGTCGTGCCGAACACATTGTTTTCAATCAGGTAAACATTGTCCGAATGTAAACGGGCATTGCGAAACGCGCCCATACCGGCAGTACCGCCGCCGATTACGACGACATCTGCTTGAATTTTTTTCATAATCTTTGTCCTTCCGTTTTCGTCTGAAACACTGCCGACACGGAATATATCGGCTTCAGACGGCATTTAAATATTTTCCCAATCAAAAACATTATTCAGATAAATAAAAACAAAATTTCGATTGAGTGCAACAATATCCAAATCCTCTTATAAATATAGAGTTATTCGGAGCGGTAGTGTAGAACCGCCCGAATAACTCTATCCGGTATATCAGACAGTTTAATCAAACCGCCTTAAGCAAACAGCTATCAGTTTTTAGCCAAGTAAGCTTCCAAATCTTCGCTGCCGCCGATGTATTTACCGCCGATGAAGACTTGCGGGGCAGTCATCTTGCCGGTAATGGCGCGAACGGAAGTAACGGTTGCATCTTTGCCCAATACGATTTCTTCGTAAGACAAACCTTTGTCTTGCAGGGCTTGTTTGGCTTTAGCACAGAATTGGCAGCCGGGTTTGGTAAAGATGGCAACAGACTCTTGAGCCTTCCAATTGGGAGCAACGAATTTCAGCATAGTATCTGCATCGGATACTTTGAACGGATCTCCTGGTTCTTCCGGCTCGATGAACATTTTTTCAACCACGCCGTCGTTAACCAGCATGGAGTAACGCCAAGAACGTTTGCCGAAGCCCAAGTCTTCTTTACCGACCAACATGCCCATGCCTTCGGTGAATTCGCCGTTGCCGTCAGGAATCATGTAGATGTTGTCGGATTCTTCTTCGGCCGCCCAAGCGTTCATTACGAAAGTATCGTTTACAGATACGCAGTAGATTGCGTCAACGCCGTTTTCTTTGAACGCGCCAAACAATTCGTTGTAACGCGGCAGGTGTGAAGAAGAACAAGTCGGGGTAAATGCACCAGGCAGGGAGAATACGACTACTTTTTTGCCTTTGAACAAATCATCGGTAGACACATCTTTCCAAGTGTCGCCAACGCGGGTGCGGAATACTACGGAAGGTACTTTTTGACCGGTACGATCTTGCAAAGCCATTTTGAGCTCCTTAATAGATAGGTTTAAGAAATGATTGTGAATCGCTGGGCATTCTACCCCGAATAAGTCGATTTGTATAATTTATAGTTCAAATAATATTAATTATTCAAAACTATTAATCACCAACCTCGACCAACTTTTACAGTATATAAAGCCATGCCTAAAAAAAACAAGTCTTATTTGAGAAAAATTCTTAGAAACTCCCCTACGCTCATTTGAAAACAGAAATGCCGTCTGAAAAGTATTCAGACGGCATCCGATCACGTTATCCCTGCTTATTTAGCCAGTTCGGCACGCAGTTTGTGGGTTACGTTCATCATCACTTGGAGTTGTTCCAGAGTTTCTTTCCAACCGCGTGTTTTCAGGCCGCAGTCTGGGTTAACCCACAGACGTTCAACCGGTACAACCTCGATGGCTTTGCGCAACAGGTGCTCAACTTCAGCTTCAGTCGGTACGCGAGGGCTGTGGATGTCGTAAACACCTGGACCGATATCGTTCGGGTATTTGAACTCGCCGAATGCAGTTAAGAGCTCCATATCGGAACGTGAAGTTTCGATGGTGATGACGTCCGCATCCATTGCAGCAATCGCAGGCAGGATGTCGTTGAACTCAGAGTAGCACATATGGGTGTGGATTTGTGTGCTGTCTTCGCAACCAGTAGAGGACAGGCGGAAAGATTCGCCGGCCCAGTTCAGGTAGGCATCCCAATCGGCACGTTTCAAAGGCAGACCTTCGCGGATGGCAGGTTCGTCAATTTGGATGACTTTAATGCCGGCTTTTTCCAGATCCAATACTTCGTCGTTCAGAGCCAGTGCGATTTGTTTGCACACGGTAGAGCGAGGAATATCGTTGCGGACGAAAGACCATTGCAGGATGGTTACAGGGCCGGTCAACATACCTTTCATCGGGCGTTTGGTCAGGCTTTGTGCGTAAGTAGACCAAGCCACGGTCATGGCTTCAGGACGGCTTACGTCACCGAAGATAATCGGTGGTTTCACGCAGCGTGAGCCGTAGCTTTGTACCCAGCCGTATTGGGTGAATGCAAAACCGCTCAACAATTCGCCGAAGTATTCGACCATGTCGTTACGCTCGGCTTCGCCGTGTACCAGTACGTCCAAGTCCAGTTTTTCTTGCTCTTCAACCACCAAGGCGATTTCTTTTTTCATCGCGGCTTCGTAATCAGCGGCAGACAGTTCGCCTTTTTTGAAGGCTGCGCGTGCTTGGCGGATTTCGGTAGTTTGCGGGAAAGAACCGATGTTGGTAGTCGGCAGCAGGGGCAGGTTCAACCATGCTTGTTGCGCTTTGATACGGTCGGCAAATGGAGATTTGCGTTGGTCTGCGTTGGCAGGCAAATCGGCCAGGCGTTTGGCAACGTCTGCACGATGGATTTCGCTGCTGTTGGCACGGGAGTCGGCGGCAGCTTGGCTGGCGGCCAGTTCTTCGGCAACAGAATCACGGCCTTCGTTCAATGCGGCTTTCAGAACGCGCAATTCTTGGGTTTTTTGCAGGGTGAATGCCAACCAAGAGTACAGGTCGGGTTTGTTGGCTTTCAGTTTTTCTTCAACTGACAAGTCAAACGGAGTGTGCAGCAGCGAGCAAGAGCTGGAAATCCACAAACGGTCGCCCAGTTTGGCTTGCAGCGGCTCAACGGTTTCCAAAACTTTGTTCAGGTTGGCGCGCCAAATGTTGCGGCCGTCGATAACACCGGCAGACAGAACTTTGTCGTAATCGGCAAATGCGTCCAGTTGCTCAGGAGCGCGTACCAAGTCGATGTGCAGACCGTCAACAGGCAGGGCTTTCAGCAATGCGGCGTGTTCGGCAACGGAACCGAAGTAAGTGCTCAACAGGATTTTGGCGTTGACTTTGCTCAAAGTAGCGTAAACGTCTTTGTAGGCTTCCACCCATTCTTTAGGCAGATCGACAGCCAAAGCAGGCTCGTCGATTTGAATCCATTCGGCACCGGCTTCAACCAAAGCAGTCAGGATTTCAACGTAAACAGGCAACAGTTTGGGCAACAGGCTCAGACGGTCAAATTCAACAGCGCCTTTTTCTTTACCGACCCACAGGAAAGTCAACGGACCGACGATGGTCGGTTTGGCTTTCAAGTCCAAAGCTTGGGCTTCTTGCAGTTGTTGAACGTAGTGTTTGGCGTTGGCTTTGAATTCGGTATCGGCGTGGAATTCAGGCACCAGGTAGTGGTAGTTGGTGTCGAACCATTTGGTCATTTCGATAGCAAATTGGTCTTTGTTACCACGCGCCAGTTGGAAGAATTGTTCCAAAGATAGGTTTTGGCTGTCGAAGCCGAAGCGGGCAGGGATGGCACCGGTAGCAACTTGCAGGTCGAGGATGTGATCGTAGAAAGTGAAATCTCCTACAGCAACGTAATCAGCGTTGGCAGCAGCTTGGTGTTTCCAGTTTTTCTCGCGCAAGTCTTTAGCAACAGCCAGCAATTCTTGCTCGCTGATTTCTTTGCGCCAGTATTTTTCTTGGGCGAATTTCAATTCGCGGAAGGCACCGACACGCGGGAAGCCTGAGAAATGTAATGTTGTCATATAAACTCTCCAGTTGGATTTTGTAAGGACCGGTTCAATCCGAATCGGCCGGTATTGTAAATCAGAATGGCTCGGATAGGGCGGCGTTTTGCTTTTCAGACGGCCTTGGATGCCGTCTGAAGCCGTTTTCGGCTTTAAGGGCGCACGCCCAAAATATGGCAGATGGCGTAAGTCAGCTCGCTGCGGTTAAGCGTGTAAAAGTGGAAATCTTTCACGCCTTCGCGGGACAGGACTTTGACCATATCGATGGCGATACTTGCCGCAACCAGATTGCGCGTACCTTGGTCATCGTCCAAACCTTCATACATTTGCGACAGCCAGCTTGGGATTTTGACGTTGGTAACCTGCGCCATTTTGCCCAGTTGTTTGAAATTGGTAACGGGCAGGATGCCGGGGACGATTTCCACATCGATGCCCAACATCACGCAGCGGTCGCGGAAGCGCAGGTAGCGTTCCACATCAAAGAAAAATTGGGTGATGACGTGGTTCGCGCCCGCATCGATTTTGCGCTTCAAATTGATCAGGTCGGCTTGTGCGGATTTCGCTTCGGGATGCACTTCGGGGTATGCTGCTACAGAGATGTCGAAGTCGGCGACGGAGCGCAGGAGTTTGACCAAGTCTTCGGCATAAAACGGTTTTTTCTCGTAACCGGGCGGCTCGTCGCCGCGCAGGGCGACAATGCGGCGGATGCCGCTGTTCCAATAGTCTTTGGCGATTTGGCGCAATTCGTCGGGGGATGCGTCGATGCCGGTCAGGTGCGGCGCGGCTTCCAAGCCGGTTTCCTGTTTGATGCGTTTGACGATGCCGTGCGTGCGGTCGCGTTCGCCGGAATTTGCACCGTAGGTTACGGATACGAACTTGGGATGCAGGGTTTGCAGACGGTGGATGGAATCCCACAGCATCGTTTCCATTTGTTCGTTTTTCGGCGGGAAAAATTCAAACGAAACATTGATGTCGCCTTTCAAATCGGAAAGGCTGTTATTTAACGCATTGATTTCTTTTGCGTAATTCATATCTGCATACCTTCATTATCTTTTATATGATATTTCAGGCGGTATGATAAGGTTGCACCGAATATGAGTCAATTTCAAAATTTTCAGATTTATCATGAAAATTTCTAATATATTACAAAAACAGTTAAATTTCCTTGTACAACCTTTCTAAATTATGCTAGAGTTTGTTATGTTATAACACTTCAAGCAAGGCAATATATGAAACCGAATATTCATCCCGACAATTACCGAACCGTTCTTTTTTTCGACAGCAGCGCCAATGAAGGCTGGTTAATCCGCTCCTGTGCCGAAACGCACGGAAAAACGATGGTTTGGACAGACGGCAAAGAATATCCGCTGTTTTCGCTGGATACTTCTTCCGCATCCCATCCCGTCTATACCGGCAAACAGCGCAACGTCAATACCGAAGGCCGTGCCAGCAAATTCAACCAACGTTTCCAATCCGTCATGTCATCGTTTAGAAAGGACAAATAATGCAGGTTCTGTCTTCACTCAAAACCGCCAAACAACGCCACCGCGACTGCCAAATCGTCAGGCGCAGGGGCAAAGTTTACGTCATCTGCAAAAGCAATCCGCGTTTTAAAGCGCGCCAACGCTGACCCCCTGCCCTTCCTGCTTCGGTTGTAAATCTCCTCCTGCCGCAAGCCCTTTTCAAAAAAATGCCGTCTGAAACAGAAAAATAGCGTTTCAGACGGCATTTTTTTCCGTCAATACGAATCCGGAATGTGTTTGAAATACAGCATAAGCAGATACCAAAACAGCGTCGCGGCGGCCGCGCCGAGCAGCACCCACGCGCTGATTTCGGCGACTTCGCGCAGGGCGCGCTTCTGCCTGCGGCTGAAGAGGCGGTTGATAATCAGCGCGGCAAGTGCGAAAAAGAAAAAAATACGGAAAAGTCTGCCTATCATATCGGGAAGCGGGAAGCCGTCTGAAAAGTATGGTCCGTGTGCGGCGGTATGGGGGTCAAACGCGTCCGGCTGCCTGCCCGACCGTGTCAAAAAGTCATACCGTTTGCGATATAATAACGCTTTTTGCCGCATTTGTTGGAACAGGATATGAGTCAAAACGCCTCGGTGGGCATTGTAACGCCCCAAAAAATTCCGTTTGAGATGCCGCTGGTTTTGGAAAACGGTAAAACTTTGCCGCGTTTCGATTTAATGATTGAAACTTATGGCAAACTGAATACACAAAAAAACAATGCGGTTTTAATCTGCCACGCGCTGTCGGGCAACCATCACGTTGCGGGCAGGCATTCGGCGGAGGATAAATATGCGGGCTGGTGGGACAATATGGTCGGTCCCGGCAAACCGATTGATACGGAACGATTTTTCGTGGTCGGTTTGAACAATCTGGGCGGCTGCGACGGCAGCAGCGGGCCTCTGTCGATCAACCCTGAAACCAACCGAGAATACGGCGCGGATTTTCCGGTGGTTACGGTGAAGGACTGGGTAAAATCCCAAGCCGCGCTTGCCGATTATCTCGGCATCGGGCAATGGGCGGCGGTTGTCGGCGGCAGCTTGGGCGGTATGCAGGCCTTGCAGTGGACGATTTCCTATCCCGAGCGCGTGCGCCATGCTTTAGTGATTGCGTCTGCGCCGAAGCTGTCCACGCAAAATATCGCGTTTAACGATGTGGCGCGTCAGGCGATTTTGACCGACCCCGATTTCAACGAAGGACATTACCGCAGCCATAATACCGTTCCTGCACGGGGCTTACGGATTGCCCGTATGATGGGACACATCACTTATCTTGCCGAAGACGGTTTGGGCAAAAAATTCGGACGCGATTTGCGTTCCGACGGCTATCAATACGGCTATGGCGTTGAATTTGAAGTGGAATCCTATCTTCGCTATCAGGGCGACAAATTCGTCGGGCGGTTTGATGCCAACACCTATTTGCTGATGACCAAGGCTTTGGACTATTTCGATCCGGCGGCGGATTTCGGCAACAGCCTGACCCGCGCCGTGCAGGATGTGCAGGCAAAATTCTTTGTCGCCAGCTTCAGCACCGACTGGCGTTTCGCGCCCGAACGTTCGCACGAACTGGTCAAAGCCCTGATTGCCGCCCAAAAATCCGTGCAGTATATCGAGGTAAAATCCGCACACGGGCACGATGCCTTTTTAATGGAAGACGAAGCCTATATGCGCGCGGTTGCCGCTTATATGGACAACGTTTATAAGGAATGTCAGCAATGAACCTGCGCGATGATTTGCAACTGATTTACGACCGGATTCCCGAAGGCAGCCGCGTCTTGGACTTGGGCTGCGGCGACGGCGAATTGCTTGCCGCCTTGGTCGAACACAAAAAATGCAGCGGCTACGGCATCGAAATCGACACCGACAGCGTGATTGCCGCTATGTCGCGCGGCGTGAATGTGATCCAAGCCGATTTGGAAGAGGGTTTAACCGCATTCAACGATCAAAGTTTTGATGTGATTGTTTTGAGCCAGACCATCCAAGCGATGCAGAATACCGAAAAAATCCTGCGCTGCCTGATGCGCGTCGCCAAACAGGCGATTGTCAGCTTCCCGAATTTCGGCTACTGGCGCAACCGCGTCCAAATCGCACTCGGCGGACATATGCCGGTTTCCGAACGCATGCCCTACCATTGGTATGACACGCCCAATATCCATTGGTGCACGCTCAAAGACTTTGATTTGTTGTGCGCCAAAAACAACATCCGCGTCCTCGAGCGCGCCGTGATGACGGGCAACAGACAGGTCAAACATTTCCCCAACCTGTTGGGCAGCCTGGCGTTTTACCGCGTCGGGTAAGACAGGTTGAGAACATTGTCGGCAATAACAGGTTCTTCGGTTCTATTAACAACAGGCCGTCTGAAAAATGAAACGGTAGGTTTTCAGACGGCCTCTTTAATACTGGAAACAATAGAATGAAAAACAAAACCTCATCACTTCTCTTATGGCTTACCGCAATCATGCTGACCGCGTGTTCTCCGAGCAAAGACGATAAAACCAAAGAAGTCGATGCATCCGCTGCTTCGTCCCCGGCATCCGCCGCTTCGTCTTCCGCGTCCCAATCCGATTTGCAACCGGCCGCATCCGCCCCTGATAACGTCAAGCAGGCAGAAAGCGCGCCGCCGTCAAATTGCACCGACCTGCACCCCGCCACCGGCATTGACGATCTTATGCAGCAAATCGCCGAACACATTGACTCGGACTGTCTGTTTGCCCTTTCCCATCACGAACTGGAAACCCGTTTCGGCTTACCCGGCGACTCTGACGACATACAGCGGCTGCTGTTTCCCGACATCCGCCCTGAAGATCCCGACTACCATCAGAAAATCATACTGGCAATTGAAGACTTGCGTTACGGAAAGCGCACGATCAGCCGGCAGGCACAAGATGCCTTGATGGAACAGGAACGCCGCCTCCGAGAAGCGACGCTGTTGCTGACACAGGGCAGCGAAGAAACCCGCGGGCAAGGCGAGGAGCCGAAACGCACGCGTTATTTTGAAGTTTCGGCAACCCCTGCCTATTCGAGCCGGCACAACAACGGACTTGGCGGCAATTTCCAATACATCAGCCAATTGCCCGGCTATCTGAAAATACACGGAGAAATGCTTGAAAACCAATCACTCTTCCGGCTGTCCAACCGTGAACGCAATCCCGACAAACCGTTTTTAGACATCCATTTTGACGAAAATGGCAAAATCACGCGTATTGTCGTTTACGAAAAAAATATCTACTTCAATCCAAACTTGGGGCGAAAATAAAAAAATGCCGTCTGAAACGTTTTCAGACGGCATTTTTCAATGCAACAAATCAAGCGCGTTTGCGGAATTCGCCGGTACGGGTATCGATTTCGACTTTGTCGCCGTTTTCGATGTAGGACATCACTTGGATTTCGGTGCCGCCGACCAGGCGCGCGGTTTTCATCACTTTGCCGGAAGTGTCGCCTTTGACGGCAGGCTCGGTGTACTCGACTTCGCGTACGATGATGGTAGGCAGTTCGACAGAAATGGGGTTGCCTTCATAGAAGGTAACTTCGCATTGGTCTTCCATGCCGTCAACGATGAATTTCAACGCGTCGCCGATATTGTCGGCTTCGATTTCGTATTGGTTGAATTCTTCGTCCATAAAGACGTACATCGGGTCGGCAAAATAGCTGTACGTACAGTTTTTGCGGGACAGGATGACCACGTCGAATTTGTCGTCGGCTTTGTAAATGGTTTCGGAAGCCGCGCCGGTCAGTAGGTTTTTCAGTTTCATGCTGACTTTGGCGGAAGAGCGGCCGCCTTTGATGTATTCGGTTTTTTGAACGACCATAGGATCGTTGCCGACCATAAATACATTGCCGGCGCGCAGTTCTTGTGCTGTTTTCATTGTGATTTTCCAATCAAATCGGTTGTCGTAAAACGCGCTATTCTAGCGTATTTTTTGATGCTTTGAAACAAAGGCGGCGAGTTTTTCGGATGCGGACGGCTGCCCGAAAAGATAACGCCCCCAGTCCTCCGCGCCTTGCCGCCAGTCGTTTTGGTGTTGTTGCAGGATTTGCCAACATTCGAGGCGTTGTGTTGCGGATAAAGCCTCTCCGCCGTTGAGGTCGTCTGAAAGGCGGCGGTGTACCGAGGCGGTTTCGGGCGTGTAGAAACCGTATGCCTTATCCCAAAAGGCGTGGAGTTTGTCGAGATGGACGTTTTCGTCTTGCGGATAAATGTGCCAAAAAAAGGGTTTGCCCGCAAGCTGGGCGCGCACGAAACTGTCTTCGCCGCGGATGACGGCGCAGTCGGCGAGGTGCAGCAATTTGTCGAAGTCCTGTTGCGGCACGAAAGGGATTTTGACAAGGCGGACGGATGCCGTCTGAAAAACATCGCCGTCGTTTTGCAGGGCGTTTTGCGGAATGATGCTGCTTTGTTGAAGGCTGTCGATAATTTGCGTACCCGCCAGCAATAGGGTCAACGGGCTGCCTGCCTGTTGCCACATATCCAGCCACTTTGCCCAAACATCGCTCCGATAGCCGAAAAGCAGCCATTCGGGCGCGTTTTTTTCGGGAAGCATCAGCCGCTTGCGTAGGGCTTCCATATCGAAACAGACGGCATCTCGGTAATCGCGCTCGCGTATCAGCCCGCCGCTTTTTTCGCTAAACCCCATAAACCAAAAATATTTTTGAACGCCCTCCTGCGGCGAAGGCATCAGATGCAGCCTTTCGTTGCTTTCCTCCGCGCTCAAATATTCCCAATTCAGCCAAAGCGGCTTGTGTCGGCGGATGATGTGCAACACATTTTCAGGCAGGTCGCAGGCGAAAGTTTCGATAACGGCATCGGGAACAGGCGCGGTATCGATGTCCGCCGCATCGGAATGCCAAGTGCGGAGATGAATATCCTGATGAACGCAGGGAACATCGGGCAAATCAGGGCAAAGCGCGCGCAAGGCGGACACATCGTCCGTCCACAAATGCACCTGCCAACCGAGTTCACGATGTAAAACACGGGCAAGCCGCCACGAGACGCCGATGTCGCCGAAATTGTCGATGACCTTGCAAAAAATCCAACAGACAGGAAAAGTGTGCGTATTCATAACCATCTGGAAAACAAGCTAAAACGCGCCGAAATAGTGGAATAAATACACAATCAGCAAAACGATCGGGATAAACAGCAACATAGTTTGCCGTTTCAAATCAAACTCTTGCTTAAGATGATGCTTGATGGTGTCGAAAAGGACGAATTTGAACAAAAACGTCGCTTCGCAGGCAAGGATGATGCCGTTAATCAGATGCTGGGGTTTGTCTTCGGGCGGATTGGCGGCGAAAACGGCAAGCGTCGCCAAAGGGATGAGGCAGACGACAAGCCAGCGGACAAGCAGGTTTCGGGACATTGCAAGGCTTTCAAAAAAGCAAAACGCCATTATCGCCTCAAGAACGTACCTTGTCTAACGGCAGCATCGGGCATAGACTGTCGGCAATGCCGTCTGAAACGCGCATCAAAAGGAGAAATACATGAACAAAACCAAACAGGATATTTTTGAATACAACCGCCGCTGGGCAGAAGAACAGTTGCAGCACAACCCTCATTTTTTCGAGACGCTCTCCGCAAATCAAACGCCTGACTACCTCTACATCGGCTGTTCCGACAGCCGCGTTACTGCCGAAGAAATGATGGGCATGAAGCCGGGCGAGGTATTCGTCCACCGCAACATCGCCAATATGGTCAACCCTCTGGACATCAATGCTGCCAGCGTGGTCGGCTACGCGGTCGATCATTTGAAAGTCAAGCACATTGTCGTCTGCGGACACTACAACTGCGGCGGCATCAAAGCCGCCATGCAACCCTGCGACTACGGCGCGTTGAACCCGTGGCTGCGCAACATCCGCGACGTGTACCGGCTGCACCGCGAAGAGCTGGACGCAATTACCGACGAAAACATACGCTACGACCGTTTGGTCGAACTGAACGTTCAGGAACAATGTATCAACATCATCAAAATGGCGGAAGTCCAAAAACGCTATCTGAACGAGCATTATCCTACCGTCCACGGCTGGGTATTCGATATCCGCTCCGGCAGGCTGAAAGACCTGGGTATAGATTTTGAACGAATTTTGAAAGACATACAAAAAATCTACGACCTTACCGACAGACAATGGGCGGTTCCGCAAACCAAAATATAACGTCGGCACGCTTTCCGCTATAATCCGCATTTTTCCAAACCCGAAACATCATGCCGACCCCGAAAGCCTTTGCCCTGCTCGGGCCGACCGCCTGCGGCAAAACCGCGCTCGCCCTCAAAATTGCCGAAACCCTGCCTGTCGAAATCATCAGCCTCGATTCCGCGCTGGTTTACCGCGATATGGACATCGGCACGGCGAAACCGTCCGCCTCCGAACGCGCCTTTGTCCCGCACCACCTTATCGACATCATTACGCCTGTTCAGACATACAGTGCCGCCCGTTTTGTCGAAGACTGCACGCGTCTGATTGGCGAAATCACGGCGCGTGGGAAATATCCGCTGATTGTCGGCGGCACAATGATGTATTTCCGAGCCCTGACCCAAGGTTTGAACGATTTGCCCGAGGCCGATGCCTGCCTGCGTGCCGACTTGGACGAACAAAAACAGATGTACGGCTTGGATTTTCTCTACCGCACCCTGCAAAAAGTCGATCCCGAAACCGCATGCCGTCTGAAACCGAACGACAGCCAGCGTATCGGACGCGCTTTGGAAGTTTATTATTTAACCGGCAAACCGATGAGTACGCATCTCGGCAGCCCAATCTCCCATACGCTCCCTTTTGATTTGCATACCGCCGCCCTGATTCCCGAAGACCGCGCCCGCCTGCATGAAAACATCGCCCTGCGTTTCCACCTGATGCTTGAACAGGGCTTTATCGGCGAAGTGGAAAACCTGCGCCGCCGCTATCCCAACCTGACCGCCGACTCCCCCGCCATACGCTGTGTCGGCTACCGTCAGGCGTGGGAATATCTGGACGGAAAAACCGATTTCCCGGCATTTGTCGAGAAAGGCATTGCCGCCACGCGCCAACTTGCCAAACGCCAACTGACTTGGTTGCGCAAAACACCTTTAGACTGCGTTGCCGACCCGTTTTCAGAGGGCACTTCAGGCACGCGCCTGATTGAAGCGGCAAAACGGTTTTTCGGCGCATAAACCATGCTGACCACACCGCCTCTCGCCCCAAAAACCCTTGCAGCCCTTCACCATCTGGGCATACGCACGCTTGCCGACCTGCGTCAAACCGGCGCGGTTCAAACCTTCTTGTTATTGAAGGCATCAGGTTTGACCCTCACGAAAAGTACGCTGTGGCAGCTTCAGTCGCTGCTGGACGGCACGCCGCCGCAAGAAATGGCGCAACACGATAAAACCCGCCTGCTTGCCGAGTTGAAAAACCATCCGCCCGTCGCCGCCTTTCCGCCGCAGGAAGAAATGGAACACTTCATGCGCGAAGCACTGCGCCAAGCAAAACAATCCGCCGCCAACGGCGAAATACCCGTCGGGGCAGTCATCGTTTCAGACGGCAAAATCATCGCATCGGCACACAACACCTGCATTGCCGACTGCAATGTCAGCCGACACGCCGAAATCAACGCCTTAGCACAGGCAGGCAGCGAAATGCAAAACTACCGCCTTGACGGATGCGACATATATATCACCCTCGAACCCTGCGCCATGTGCGCGTCCGCACTGATACAGGCACGAATCAAGCGCGTGATCTACGGTGCGGTAGAACCCAAAACTGGCGCAGCAGGCAGCATCGTCAACCTGTTTGCCGACAAACGCCTCAATACGCACACCGCCATACGGGGCGGAATCCTGCAAGAAGAATGCCGCGCCGTATTAAGCCGTTTTTTCCAAAACAAAAGAAACGGTTGAACCTATGACCGCCTTGCTCGTCATCCTCGCCCTCGCCCTGATAGCCGTCGGTACGGCGGGCATCGTTTACCCCGCCCTGCCCGGATTAGCATTGATGTTTGCTGGAACCTGGCTGCTCGCCTACGCCGGCGGCTACCAAATCTACGGCGCAGGTGTTTTGTGGTCGGTCGGACTCATCAGCCTTGCCGGCATACTGGCGGACTATGTGGCAGGCATATGGGGGACAAAATATACCGGAGCGGGCAGGCTCGCCGTTCGCGGCGCATTGGTCGGCAGCATCATCGGCATATTTTTCTCCCTTCCCGGACTAATACTCGGTCCCTTTATCGGCGCGGCTGCAGGCGAACTGATCGATCGGCGCAATATGCTTCAGGCAGGTAAAGCGGGCTTGGGT
This sequence comes from Neisseria benedictiae, assembly GCF_958267435.1. Classification (NCBI taxonomy): domain Bacteria; kingdom Pseudomonadati; phylum Pseudomonadota; class Betaproteobacteria; order Neisseriales; family Neisseriaceae; genus Neisseria; species Neisseria benedictiae. The sequence goes on along the minus strand of NZ_CATQFV010000058.1, from coordinate 23,622 downwards.
ACGCTATTGGGGCTTGTCGTCGGCACGGCCTTCAAAATCGGCTGCGCCGTATCCATCTTGTTTATCCTGTTGGTGAAATACATCGCCTACCTGTTTTAACCCCTTCAGACGGCATCAGGATAAATTGCTATAATGCCGTCTGAAATTTCCGACAAAGCACCATCATGGCAAACCAAAGACCCATCTACGGCTTTCACGCCGTCAATGCCCGATTGTGGCAAAACCCCAAATCCATCGTCGAACTCTACATTCAAGAAGGCAAATCAGACGCACGCACGCGCGAAGTGTTGGAAAAGGCGGCAAACGAAAACATCCGCGTATATTTTGCCGATGCCGACCGCCTCAACGCCATCAGCAAAGGAGCGCGCCATCAGGGCGTAGTCGGATTTATCGATGCCTCCAAAAACCACGTCCACCTCGAAGACGTATTGGAAAACCTCAGCGAACCGCCGCTGTTGCTGATACTCGACGGCATCACCGATCCGCACAACCTCGGCGCATGCCTGCGTACCGCCGACGCAATGGGCGTACACGCCGTCATCGCACCGAAAGACAAAAGCGCGGGGCTGAACGCCACCGTCAGCAAAGTTGCCTGCGGCGCCGCGGAAACCGTCCCCTACATCACTGTAACCAACCTCGCCCGCACCCTGCGCGAGCTGAAAGAATACGGCATTTGGATTATCGGTACCGACATGGGCGGCGACGCCGACCTTTACCATTGCAATCTGCCCGACAGCGCGGCATGGGTAATGGGCAACGAAGGCGACGGTATGCGCCGCCTCACGCGCGAACATTGCGACATGCTGGTGTCCATACCGATGTTCGGCACAGTCGAAAGCATGAACGTCTCCGTGTCTGCCGGAATGGTATTAAGTGAAACCCGCCGGCAGCGCGTATTAAAAAACGAAAAAGCGTAAGCCTCAAAAACAATGCCGTCTGAAACAGGGATTCCGTTTCAGACGGCATTCATTTTCAAAATCAGTGTTCCAAGTGGTCGGTATCAAACTTGACCGCCGCCTCGGTTTTATCTTCGGGCAAGACCAAATTCAGCAAGACTGCCGTAATGCCGCCGGCGGAAATAGAGTTTTGGAACAAGACGGGCAGGTTTTTAAACACTTCCGGTTCAAACGCGACACCCAAGCCCAAACCGACCGACGTTGCCGCAATCACCGCCTCGCGCCTGCGGATGCCGTGGCTGACCAAAATCCGCACGCCCGCAATCGCAATCAAGCCGAACATCAAAACCATCGCGCCGCCCAACACCGGACTCGGAATCGTCGTAAACGCGCGTCCGACAACGGGGAACAGACCCAACAACACCAAAATCACGGCAATATATTTGCCCACATGACGCGAAGCCACGCCGGTCATCTGAATCACGCCGTTGTTTTGTGCAAACGTCGTCAGCGGCAGCGAACCCAAAGCCGTCGCAATCACCGACACCAAGCCGTCAGCCAACACGCCGCCGCGCAAGCGTTTGGTGTATTCCTCGCCTTCAATCGGCTGATCGGACACCATTGCCGTTGCGGTCAAATCGCCGACCGCCTCAAACACGCTCAACAGGAAAATCGCGCCCGCCACAACAAACGCGTGCCAGTCGAAAGCAAAACCGTATTTAAACGGTACGGGCAGCGTAACCAGCGGCAGGTTTTGCAGTGCGGAAAAATCCACCTTACCCAAAAACAGCGCGACAATGTAGCCGACAATCAGACCGACCGCGATGCCGCTCATCCGCAGCAGCGGATTTTTCATGCAGTTGAATATCAACACAATCAGCAACACCAGCGAAGCCAGCCCCAAGTTTTCCATCGAGCCGAACGTGCCGTCCGCCTTCGCGCCGAAGCCGCCACCGAAATCGGTAATGCCGACGTGTACCAAACTCAAACCGATCAGCATCACCACCACGCCGCTAACCGTCGGCGTAATCACTTTTTTCAAATACGGCAGAAGCCACGCCGAGAAACACACCAAAAACGCGCCGACAAACGATACGCCCAAGAGCGTCGAAATCATCGCATCCTTAGTCAAACCGCCCTCTTTCATCCCCGCGCCGAGCGCAATCATGACGGTAACGAACGAGAAATTCACCGACTGGATGGACAGCATCCCCGAACCGACCGGCCCGAAGCGGTTGACCTGCAAATAAGTGCCGACACCCGATGCAACCATCGCCATCGACACGAGATACGCCGTCATTTCCACCGGCAGTTCCAGCGCGCCGCCCACAATCAGCGCGGGCGTAATCATCGGCACAAAAATCGCCAAAAGATGGGTAACCGCGCTCAAGAGCGCATTACCGAACGGCGGCCTGTCTTCCAAACCGTACACCAAATCAGGCGAATCCGCCTGTTTTTTCATTGTTTTAGCCATTGGAGTCTTTCTATCCGTTGTCAAACGTTAAAAAATTTTAAGAACGAAATTGTAACGAATCAAAGATTCCTTATCAATTCAAATCCTCATGTGCAAAAACACCACCGGTTGTCCGAATTCAAATTTCTTTGAATTTCCGCACCGGACAGTCCTTCATTTTCAGAGAGCCTTCATGCGCTTAACACATTTTAATCCTCAACCGCGCATCCACCGCTTAAACCCAATAATTTCATGATTATAAAAAATATTATTTATTAAGATATGATAGAACTTAAGCCTTAGAACCAACCGTGCGGCCGATATGTTTCACACAAACAACAAAGTAAGCTACAATCCGAAGCATAATCGACCTCACTCAATGAATAAAAGGTTTCCGTATGTTACAAGGTAGCTTGGTTGCCCTGATTACCCCGATGAATCAAGACGGCAGCATCCATTACGAACAACTCCGCGATTTGATCGACTGGCATATCGAAAGCGGTACCGACGGCATCGTCGCCGTCGGCACGACAGGCGAATCCGCCACCCTCTCCGTCGAAGAACATTTAAGCGTAATCGAAGAAACGGTCAAACACGTCAACAAGCGCGTTCCCGTCATCGCAGGTACCGGCGCCAACAACACCCTTGAAGCCATCGCACTTTCGCAAGCCGCCGAAAAAGCCGGTGCAGACTTCACTCTCTCCGTCGTCCCCTATTACAACAAGCCCTCCCAAGAAGGCATTTACCAACATTTCAAAACCATCGCCGAAGCCACTTCGATTCCGATGATTATCTACAACGTGCCCGGCCGTACCGTCGTCAGCATGACTAACGACACCATCCTGCGCCTTGCCGAAATCCCCAACATCGTCGGCGTGAAAGAAGCCAGCGGCAACGTCGGCAGCAACATCGAACTCATCAACCGCGCCCCCGAAGGCTTCGCCGTCCTTTCCGGCGACGACCATACCGCCCTGCCGTTCATGCTGTGCGGCGGACACGGCGTTATTACCGTAGCCGCCAACGCCGCACCCAAGCTCTTTGCCGATATGTGCCGTGCCGCGCTTCAAGGCGACATTGCCCTCGCACGCGAACTCAACGACCGGCTGATTCCAATTTATGACACCATGTTCTGCGAACCCAGTCCCGCCGCACCGAAATGGGCGGTATCCGCCCTGGGCAGATGCGAACCGCACGTCCGTTTGCCGCTCGTTCCGCTGACGGAAAACGGACAAGCAAAAGTCCGCGCCGCCCTGAAAGCCTCAGGACAACTTTAAATATAGCCATGCCGTCTGAAGCGTTCAGACGGCATAACGCAACAAACACTTTAATATCCATCACACAGGATGACACGATGACCCATATCAAACCTGTAATCTCCGCACTACTCCTCATCGGACTGACTGCCTGCACCGGCAGCACGACCGAACAGCCCAAACTTGACTATCAAAGCCAGTCGAACCGTTCGGTGAAACTCGAAGTTCCCCCCGACTTAAACAACCCCGACCAAGGCAACCTCTACCGCCTGCCTGCCGGTTCGGGAGCCGTCCGCGCCAGCGATTTGGAAAAACGCCGCACACCCGCCGTCCAACAGCCTGCCGATGCCGAAGTATTGAAAAGCGTCAAAGGTGTCCGCCTCGAGCGCGACGGCAGCCAACGCTGGCTCGTTGTCGACGGCAAATCACCGGCGGAAATATGGCCGCTCCTGAAAGCCTTTTGGCAGGAAAACGGCTTCGACATCAAATCCGAAGAACCCACCATCGGACAAATGGAAACCGAGTGGGCGGAAAACCGTGCCAAAATCCCCCAAGACAGCTTGCGCCGCCTCTTCGACAAAGTCGGTTTGGGTGGCATCTACTCCACCGGTGAGCGCGACAAATTCATCGTCCGTATCGAACAGGGCAAAAACGGCGTTTCCGACATCTTCTTCGCCCACAAAGCCATGAAAGAAGTGTATGGCGACAAAAACAAAGACACGACCATGTGGCAGCCTTCCGCTTCCGACCCCAACCTTGAGGCCGCTTTCCTGACGCGCTTTATGCAATATTTGGGCGTTGACGGACAGCAGGCGGAAAACGCATTGGCAAAAAAACCGACCCTTCCCGCCGTCAACGAAATGGCGCGTATCGAAGGCAAAAGCCTGATTGTCTTTGGCGACTACGGCAGAAACTGGCGGCGCACCGCGCTCGCCCTCGACCGCATCGGGCTGACCGTCGTCGGTCAAAACACCGAACGCCACGCCTTCCTGGTTCAAAAAGCCCCGAACGAAAGCAATGCAGTTACCGAACAAAAACCCGGCCTGTTCAAACGCCTGCTGGGCAAAGGCAAAGCGGAGAAACCTGCCGAACAGCCCGAGCTGATTGTCTATGCAGAACCCGTTGCCGACGGCTCGCGCATCGTCCTGCTCAACAAAGACGGCAGCGCATATGCCGGCAAAGACGCATCCGCACTGTTGGGCAAACTCCATTCCGAACTGCGTTAAACCGTTCAAAACAAAAGCAGCTTCCAAACAGAAGCTGCTTTTTTTATGCGGAACTTTTTACAACAAACGGGGCAAAATATCCTCAACCGCCTGAACCAACGCATCCGCCAAAGGCGGATCGAACGCACAATGCCCTGCCTGAACCACCCTCAACTCCGCTTCGGGAAAGGCTTTCGACAGCTCCCACGCACTCTGCATCGGCGTACACAAATCATACCGCCCCTGCACGATAATGGTCGGGATATGCCGTATTTTGCCGATATTGTTCAAAATCGCCTTATCGCCCTGCAACCAGCCGCCGTTGACAAAATAATGGTTTTCCAAACGCGCGATTGCCAGTGAGGCATAAGCATCTTCATCCACTTCCTCCGGCTCGAAACGGATCAGATAGCTTTCCCAATCCGCCCAAGCCTTCGCGGCAGACAGGCACACTTCTTCATCTTGATGAAACAGCAATCCGTGATACGCCTCAATCAGCCGGTTCCGCCGATTTTCAGCAATCGGCGCGACAAATTTTTGCCATTGTTCCGGATAAATCTGGCTCACACCGCCCGCCTCGTTCAGCCACGCCGTTTCAGACGGCCTGCACAAAAATATCCCGCGCAATACCAATCCCTTTACCCTTTCCGGATGGGTTTGGGCATAAGCCAGCGACAAAGTGCTGCCCCACGAACCGCCGAACACCAGCCATTTCCCGATACCCAGCATTTCACGGACTTTTTCAATATCCGCCACCAAATCCCAAGTCGTATTGTCTTCCGCACAAGCATACGGGCGCGAACGTCCGCAACCGCGCTGGTCAATGATGACGATGCGGAACACATCGGGATTGAAAAAACCCCGACATTCAGGCGAAGCCCCCGCGCCCGGTCCGCCGTGCAGGAAAATGACCGGCACACCGTCGGGATTGCCCGACTCTTCCCAATAAATTTGATGAATTTCAGACACCTGCAAGTATCCGCTATGAAAAGGCTGTTTTATCTCATACATCATCTTCTCCCATATTGCCTCTGACAATCCGAACATTCCCACACGCAACATCACGCACGAAACACAAGCCGCCCCGAAAGGCAAATTCCGAAAAATCGCGATATAGTGGATTAACAAAAATCAGGACAAGGCGACGAAGCCGCAGACAGTACAGATAGTACGGAACCGATTCACTTGGTGCTTGAGCACCTTAGAGAATCGTTCTCTTTGAGCTAAGGCGAGGCAACGCTGTACCGGTTTTTGTTAATCCGCTATATTCCGCCATCTCTAAGATTTACAGCGATACACGGGTGATTTAAGGAATGCCCGAACCGTCATTCCCGCCACTTTTCGTCATTCCCGCGCAGGCGGGAATCTAGAATCTCGGACTTTCAGATAATCTTTGAATATTGCTGTTGTTCTAAGGTCTGGATTCCCGCCTGCGCGGGAATGACGGCAGTGCTTCCTTGGCTTAGTTTTATTTTAACCAACTACATAGTGAATTAACAAAAATCAGGACAAGGCTACGAAGCCGCAGACAGTACAAATAGTACGGAACCGATTCACTTGGTGCTTCAGCACCTTAGAGAATCGTTCTCTTTGAGCTAAGGCGAGGCAACGCTGTACTGGTTTTTGTTAATCCACTATAAAAACCATCAATCGGAAAATATTGCATAAACAGGCGGAAATATATCATTGAAAAGAAAACCCATACAATGTCGGACAGAAACAAGCCGCTTCGCCATTATTTCCTAACAATTAAACCCCGCCCTTCAAGGCGGCGAAGCAGGGCTTGTTTCAAACCCTGCACTCAAATCCAACGCGCAGGATTAAACCATAATGGCGGCTTTCTTATTGTTCCTTATTGAAACATTACCCCAAACCCGATACAATCCGCTCTTGAGACACCAGTGAAAATCGTTCTTTTTTAATCAGTTAACCGAATACGGAGCCGAAAATGAATCCAGCCCCCAAAAAACTCTTCTCTTCTCTTCTCTTCTCTTCTCTTCTCTTCTCTTCTCTTCTCTTCTCTTCCGCAGCGCAGGCGGCAAGTGAAGACAATGGCCGCGGCCCGTATGTACAGGCAGATTTAGCCTATGCCTACGAACACATTACCCACGATTATCCCGCCGACAACGCCAAACTCTTCGACGACTACCGAAACGTCAAAACCCATTCCACCCACCCCCGCCTTTCCGTCGGCTACGATTTCGGCAACTGGCGCATCGCCCTCGATTACGCCCGTTACAATACCTGGAGACATGGCAAGCATATTCACGCAGAAAATTCTAAAACAATCACCCCTTCTCAAGGTAAACCTGTTGACACAAAAACAGAAATAGACCACACCGACAAAGGCACATTCAAAGCCGAATCCAACTACGGCATCTCCGCCATCTACGATTTCGACACCGGCACCCGCTTCAAACCCTATGTTGGTGCACGGGTTGGTTTAGGCAAAATCAAACACAGCATTGCCGTAGAAGACCAAGTAACCGTTACCATCGCCAATATCGTGAGCGGACCGACCAATGCCCACGATCCCATCCACCAAAGCCGCAGCATCCGCCGCGTGGGCTTCGGCGCAGTGGCAGGCGTAGGCATCGACATCACGCCCAACCTGACCCTGGACACCGGATACCGCTACCACTACTGGGGACGCTTGGAAAACACCCGCTTAAAAACCCACGAAGCCTCATTGGGCGTGCGCTACCGCTTCTGATTCCCCGATACCGATGCCGTCTGAACCTTCAGACGGCATTTTTGATGCACTTGCCGTTTACAGGCGCGGGGCGGGCGTAGTGAAATACCCGAACCGTCATTCCCGACAACACCGTAATCTCGAAACCCGTCCGACAACACCGCAATCTTGAAACCCGTCATTCCCGCGCAGGCGGGAATCTAGACCTGTCCGCACAGAAACTTATCGGATAAAAACAGTTGCTCAAACCCCGCGTTCTAGATTCCCACTTCCGTGGGAATGACGGTTCAGTTGCGTTCCGACAACACCGTAATCTTGAAATCCGTCATTCCCGCGCAGGCGGGAATCCAGACCTGTCCGCACAGAAACTTATCGAATAAAAACAGTTGCTCAAACCCCGTGTTCTAGATTCCCACTTTCGTGGGAATGACGGTTCAGTTGCGTTCCGACAACACCGTAATCTTGAAACTCGTCATTCCCGCGCAGACGGGAATCCAGACCTGTCCGCACAGAAACTTATCGGATAAAAACAGTTGCCCAAACCCCAAGATTCTAGATTCCCACTTTCGTGGGAATGACGGTTCAGTTGCATAGCAACTGTATTTTTCACCCCGTCGGGCAAAAATACAGTTGCTACGGCCCCGCCCTACAATGCGCCTTGCGAATCTGTCCCGCGCCCGCCCTTGTATGTCTCAAATGGGTTAAACTACGTACTTCCCGACTTCCCGTTTCGGGCAGGGGTGCAGGTCCGATTTATCTTTCAATAAAACAAGGAAACTTTATGCAGCACGAAGAAGGCAACCGCCAACGCCCTCAAGGCGAACTGCTCCTGCGTACCGTCGCTATGCCGCGCGATACCAATCCCAACCAAGACATTTTCGGCGGCTGGATTATGTCGCAGATGGATTTGGGCGGCGGCATATTGGCGGCGGAAATCGCGCGGGGGCGCATCGTTACCGTCGCCGTTCAGGAAATGAACTTCATCCGCCCGGTCAAGGTCGGCAACGTCGTCTGCTGCTACGGGCATTGCGTCCGCGTGGGCAACACCTCGCTCCAGCTTAAAGTGGAAGTCTGGGTGAAAACTTTGATGAACGATTGCGTTACCGAAGACCGCCACCTCGTAACCGAGGCGGTGTTCACTTATGTCGCCATCGATGCGGAAGGCAATCCGCGCCCGATTCCGAAAGAAGGCAACCCCAAATTGTCGGGCTTATTGCCTACTCCGTGAAAATACCCGTAAAAATGCCGTCTGAAACTGTCTTCAGACGGCATTCCGCATCATTTGAACCAAGACCTGATGCGGGAAAACAGCGACATACTCTGTTTTTCAAAGTCTTCCCGCACTTCCGGCACGGCTTTTTTTATGACCTTCATTCCTGCAAAAGTCTGCGCCACGGGCATAATTTCAATCGTGTTCACATTCATATGTGCCGGCCGGCGGTACAGCCACAATGCGGTTTCCGCAATATCTTCGGGGCGGATAAATTCCACACCCTCATACACGCCCGTCGCCCTCTCGTCATCGCCTTTGAAGCGCACATTGGAAAACTCCGTATTGCCGCACAAACCCGGTTCGATATTGGTAACGCGGATGTTCTTATCCGCCAACTCTGTGCGCAAATTCAGGCTAAACTGGCGCACAAACGCCTTGGTCGCTCCGTAAACGTTGCTGCCGGCATAAGCATAATTGCCTGCAATCGAACCCAAATTCATCACATAACCGCCGCCTCGAGCCACCATTTGCGGCAAAATTTTGCGCGTCAGAAACGTCAAACCCAAAACATTGGTTTGAATCATTGTTTCCCAATCTTCAAAATCCGCCTTGTCCGCCGTGTCCAAACCCAAAGCCAGCCCGGCATTGTTGATGAGGCAGTCGATGTCGGAAAATTCATCGGGGATGCCGTTTAAGGCGTTTTCCACCGACTCGCGGCGCGACACGTCCATTTCCAAAGGGTAAAACAAAGCACCCAATTCATCCGCCAAGGCCTGAAGCCTGTCCGCACGACGCGCCGCACCGATAACGCGGTATCCCGCCCCGACAAACGCGCGGCACATCGCTTCGCCGAATCCTGCCGAAGCACCGGTAATTAAAACAGCCATTGTTTTTCCTTTCTTTCTCGTTTCCCAAACCTGTTTCAGGTATCATAACGCCTTTCAGACGGCATCGCGCCGGCTGAAAATGACAACAACCATACCACCACGACAGGACACATTCAATATGTTTCAACACACAGGACGACACATAAAGCGTCGCCCTATGTGCCGTCCTGATTCGGAAGGGATTGCACCCTTCCCAAATAAAATCTGATTCTACCGCCCTAAAGGGCGGGGTTTCAACCGAAAAGGAAACACGATGAACATTCAAACCCGCCTTGCCGCAACCGCCCTCGCCCTATTCCTTTCCGCCTGCGGAAACGGCGGCGCGCCCGCACAGCCCAAAGGCGAAATTTCCGAAAACCGCACCGCCGCGTTCAAATCTATGATGCCCGACTTCTCGCGTATGGGCAAAATGGTCAAAGGCGAAGAGCCTTACGATGTCGAAAAATTCAAACAGGCGGCAGCGGCGTTTGCCGACAGCAGCAAAAAACCGTTTACGCTTTTTGAGTCCGACCCCAATGGCAACGGCCGCGCCCTGCCCGCCGTTTGGTCGGATGGTGCAAAATTTGAAGCCGAAAAAACAAAATTCGCCGCCGCCGTCGAAAAACTCAACGCCGCCGCCCAAACCGGCAAACTGGACGAAATCAAAGCCGCCTACGGCGAAACCGGCGCAAGCTGCAAATCCTGCCACGACAGCTTCCGCGCGCCCGAATAACATCCGAAACAAAACAATGCCGTCTGAAGCCTTCAAACGGCATTTTCTCTGCCATTTCAGCACACGCAAAGCAATCGGAAATGATCGTCAATTCAAAAAATACGCCATATCCTGATTTTTGCCTTACTTACTCCGCCATCTTCTATTTTGATTTGCTATGCGATTAATCTTTATCGTCAAATGTCAAAATTGGGATGCCGGATTGGGTAAACAGGGCATAAACGGGCTTGAGCCAATAATCTTCCGGAAGGGAAGCCGGTTTCAATGCGTAAACGTGCACATTGGGAAAATCCTTCATCGTCAACGCCGCGCCGCTGAAAAAGGTATAAATTTCATACCTCGTATGCGGGTTTTTCTTAATTTCGCGCAAAATATAGTCTTCGATGACATAGGGCGAATTTAACGCGGTTAGGCCGGAAAGCCCGTAGGTTTGGCGGGGATGCGGCGCGACATATTGTATGTTGAAATCTTTTGCCGCCTTTTCCGAAATTTCTTTCATCTCTTTGTCGGGCGAACCCAAAAGTATCCGCACCGTGCCGCCCGTTTCATCCCCCGCCTTCAGTTCGGACGCATCAAACAGCGGCAGGTAAGTCATCTTGCGGCAGCCGTCGTCCATAATGTTTTTCAAACCCTTGAATATCGTGTAATGCTCGTCGGAAGCATTGCGGGTTTTGGCGATGCTCCAATCCCCGACCATCATTCGGGCAAAATTCCGCTTGATCGTCCCGTTTACAGAAAACTCATCGCCCAAATAGCTGCTGCTTTGAATTAAATTGCCTGTCCCGTCGTCAAAGGTTTTGATTTCCGCATCCGGATAAGTGCTCAAAAAGGCGGCGATGCTGATTTTTTCCAAACTTGCCAAATAAATCCGCTTGACCTTCGGCAGCAGCATCGACTTCACCTTCAGCTCCGCCATCGTAGGAATGAAATCAAACGATTTGTTCAAACCGTAGGGCAGGTAGAAAAAATACGCCCGCTCCGCCTTATCCTTTATCTGATTGAAATAATAATCGTATTTTTCATTCCTGTTTTCAGACATCAGCACCACATAAAACCGCTCCCCCGGATGCTGCGCCATAATCCTTTCTGCCACCTTCATCTGCAATATGGTATAGCAGAAAATCAGATTGACCGGTTCCCCCTCTTCATTGAAGAGTTTGTCCTTCAGCAGGGAAACCGCGTTCCTTTCCCCCTGATTTACCCGGTCAAATGTATAAAATATCCCGAAACAAAAAACAATCAGGCACAACACGGTCAAACAAGCCTTTTTCAAGCCCATATCCCTAAAACTCCATTCCGACAAATTAAACATACGCCCCGAGTGCCCCGGGGCGGAAAAATGCGGAATTTTAGCAGATATTCAGAAAGTTACCGAATATTAAAATCAATTTCACCGAAAATGTGCCGCCGCACATCAGGCACAACGCCGCCGTTACCGCCGCCAAAAGCGGGAAAGTCATTTCCCCCTTCTTTTCCCGCCGCCGCGTGCAAACACGCCAAGATCGAACAAAGCGCGAACAAAGCCGCCAAAATATGCCATAATAGCCGCGCACATTCCCCGCGCAATGTGTTTCAAAAGAAAAAACCAACCTACAAGAGAATAATCCTATGACTCAAAAATCCACCATTGTTTATACCCATACCGACGAAGCCCCCGCGCTGGCGACCCAATCGCTGCTACCGATTGTGCAGGCGTTTACCCGCCACGCCGGTATCGAAGTCAAAACCAGCGACATCTCTCTCTCCGGCCGTATTTTGGCGGCATTCCCCGAATATCTGACCGAAGCACAGCGCGTACCCGACGCGCTTGCCGAGTTGGGCGAACTGGTAAAACAGCCCGATGCAAACGTAATCAAACTGCCGAACATCAGCGCGTCCGTACCTCAACTAACCGCCGCGATTAAAGAATTGCAGGCAAAAGGCTTTGCCATCCCCGATTATCCTGCCGACCCTCAAACCGACGAAGAAAAAGCCGTGCGCGAACGTTACGACCGCATCAAAGGCAGCGCGGTCAACCCTGTCCTGCGCGAAGGCAACTCCGACCGTCGCGCGCCTAAAGCAGTGAAAAACTTTGCCAAAAAAAATCCGCACAGCATGGGCGCATGGACAAAAGACTCCAAAACCCACGTTGCCACCATGCAAAGCGGCGACTTTTTCCATAACGAACAATCCGTTACCGTACCCGATGCGACTTCCGTATCCATCGTGTTCACCGATAAACAAGGCAACAAAAAAGAGCTGCGCGAGCCTGTTGCCCTGAAAGCCGGCGAAATCATCGACGCAACCGTGATGAGCAAAAAAGCCCTGCTCGCCTTCCTTGCCGAACAAGTGAAAGACGCGAAAGCAAAAGGCGTTTTGTTCTCGCTGCACATGAAAGCCACCATGATGAAAGTGTCCGACCCGATTATCTTCGGACACGCCGTCAAAGTATTCTTCGCACCTGTATTTGAAAAATTCGGCGGCAAACTGGCTGCCGCCGGCATCAACGTCAACAACGGCTTCGGCAACCTGCTTGCCAATCTGGACAAACTGGATGCGGACACCCGCGCCGCCGTCGAAGCGGAAATTACCGCCGTTTACGCCGCCAACCCCGATTTGGCGATGGTCGATTCCGACAAAGGCATTACCAACCTGCACGTTCCCAGCGATGTCATCGTTGATGCTTCTATGCCCGCGATGATTCGTAATTCCGGCCGTATGTGGGACAAAGACGGCAAAGCGCAAGACACCAAAGCCGTCATTCCGGACAGCAGCTATGCCGGTGTTTACCAAGCAACCATCGACTTCTGCCGCGAACACGGCGCATTCGATCCGACAACAATGGGTACTGTGCCCAACGTCGGTCTGATGGCGCAAGCGGCGGAAGAATACGGCTCACACAACAAAACCTTTGAAATCGAAGCCGACGGTCAAGTCCAAGTCATTGATGCGGCAGGAAAAGTCCTGATGCAGCACGACGTTGGAGCAGGCGACATTTGGCGTATGTGCCAAACCAAAGACGCTCCGGTCAAAGACTGGGTGCAACTTGCCGTCAACCGCGCCCGTCTGAGCAACACGCCTGCCGTGTTCTGGCTCGACGAAAACCGTCCGCACGACAAGAGCCTGCTCGCCAAGGTTAAAGCCTACCTTGCCGAACTGGATACCAATGGCCTCGACATCCGCATCCTCGCTCCTGAAGAAGCCGCTAAATTCAGCTTGGGCCGTCTGAAAAACGGTGAAGATACTATCTCCGTAACCGGTAACGTCCTGCGCGACTACCTGACCGACTTGTTCCCAATTTTGGAACTCGGCACAAGCGCGAAAATGCTGTCTATCGTTCCATTGATGAACGGCGGCGGTATGTTTGAAACCGGTGCGGGCGGTTCTGCACCAAAACACGTCCAACAATTCCTCGAAGAAAACCACCTGCGTTGGGATTCTCTAGGCGAATTTCTCGCGCTTGCCGTATCGTTTGAACATCTGGCGCAAAAAACCGGAAACGCCAAAGCCCAAGTCCTCGCCGACACTTTGGATGCAGCCACCGAAAAACTGCTGTTGAACGACAAATCGCCCAAACGCAAAGCGGGCGAACTCGACAACCGCGGCAGCCATTTCTACCTTACCCTCTACTGGGCACAAGAATTGGCAGCACAAGACAAAGATGCCGAACTGAAAGCCGCATTTGCCCCATTGGCAGCCGCTTTGACTGCCGACGAAGCCAAAATCGTTGAAGAACTCTCTGCCGTACAAGGCAAAGCGGCCGACATCGGCGGCTACTACGCCGCCAATCCTGAAAAAGCCGCGCAAGCGATGCGTCCGAGCGCAACCTTTAATCAGGCACTAAACGCCTTATAAGCACAAAGGCAAAAATGCCGTCTGAACATTCGTCGTTCAGACGGCATTAGTTATCCCTATCTGCCTGATTATGATTAAACGCCGCACCCATTGGATATAAATCATATAATCTTTAGTTTTTACCCTACGGAAAGACAATAATATGAAAGCTGTTCCAACCATCCTGACCGGCATCCTTTTGGCAACCGCCCTTCCCGCATCCGCACACGGTATGCATAAGAGCAAACCCCTGACTATGGACGAGCTGCCGCCGATTTGCCAACAATATTTCAAACGCGCCGAAACCTGTTACAACAAAGCCGGAAACAAAGCAGATTTCGCACGCAACAACACCAAATTCCTATTCCAAGCCCTGCCTGCCGCCGATTTGGGACAGCGTAAGCAAATGTGCCAAATCGCTATGGATTCGTTTGCAGAAAAAACCCGCAATCTGAATTGCGAATAAAGCCGCATCAGCAATAGCAATGCCGTCTGAAACAATGATTTCAGACGGCATCTTCACCTCAAAACGTACCGGTTTATACTCTCAGCCTCGCACCCCTAACCTATTAGCAGCAAGCGGAGGGAGGCTGTAGCTCGTCCTCAGGTTGTACCCAGATTCTCTGGCTAACCTATTAGCAGCAAGCGGAGGGAGGCTGTAGCCATTATAGTCATTCCTCAATGCTCTAAAAATTACCATATACATTACCATAAAAAAAAATGCGATAAGAAGATGCCGCAAGATTGCAAATGATTTACTTTGACGCGTTTTGATAGGGCAAACCGATGATTTTTATATGGTAATTGACACAACTTGAACAAAAAAGAACCGCCCTGAATCAGGGCGGTTATGTTTTCTGGCGGAAACGGTGGGATTCGAACCCACGGAGGATTTGCACCCTCAGCGGATTTCGAGTCCGCTGCATTCAGCCTCTCTGCCACGTTTCCGATAATGCAGTAAAACCAAATAAAAACACAATATTTGCTACTATTGCATTCTTATTTGGTTCTACTCTCAAGAAATGGCGGAAGCGGTGAGATTCGAACTCACGGAGGGCTATCAACCCTCGACGGTTTTCAAGACCGTTGCATTAAACCGCTCTGCCACGCTTCCGTCTTCTTGAAGAGTAGGAATAATAATGAAGTTTATACATTTTGCCAAGCACTTTTTTCGGAAAATACTTAATTTATTGTTTTCACTTTATTTGTTCCGAACGCATAAACACCCATTCGCTTTCATTGGAAGCCGCGTCATTGAATGCGTAGCCTTCGTAATTAAAATTTTTCAGCATTTCAGGATCGGTAATATTGTGTTCTGCCGCATAGCGCACCATTAATCCGCGCGCGCGCTTAGCATAGAAACTGATAATTTTATATTTGCCGTTTTTTTCGTCTTTAAATATCGGGGTAATCAGCCGCGCCTGAAGTTTTTTCGTGTTGACGGACTTGAAATATTCCTGTGAGGCAAGATTGATAAGCGTATTGCTGCCTGCTTGGGCAAGCGTGTCATTTAAAAGGTTGGTGATGATGTCGCCCCAAAACTCATACAAATTCTTGCCGCGCAAATTGGCGAAGGGCGTTCCCATTTCCAAGCGGTAGGGCTGCATCAGATCCAGTGGACGCATAAGACCGTACAAGCCGGACAGCAGGCGGACATGGTTTTGCAGGTATTGTATTTGATTGGTATCCAATGTGTTTGCATCCATACCTTCGTAAACATCGCCGTTAAACATAAAGACCGCCTGTTTGGCGTTTTCCGGCGTAAACGGCGTGTGCCATTCTGCATTGCGCTGCGCGTTTAAGAGGGCAATTTTGTCGGAAACGTGCATCAGTTCGGCAATCTGTTGCGGCGCAAGCTCGCGCAGCTGCTGCATTAGAATTTCGGACTCTGCCAGCAGGTCGGGTTGGGTAAACTCGCTGACAGGGGCAGGGTCTTTTTCGTTAAGGTTTTTCGCAGGGGAAAGGACAAAAAACATAATCTGCTCGGTATTGTGTCAAACACGGGGATTTTAAGTTTAAACGTGTTTGCGGGCAAGCCGATTAAAAGTGAAGTAAATACCGTTATAGCAAATTCAACCGTAAAATATTGAAAAATGCCGTCTGAACAAAAGTTCAGACGGCATTTCCGATTCTTTACCGATATAGGGAAACAATGGTTTCCGCAGCTTTGACACAAGTTGCGACATCGGCAACCAAAGCAATACGCACATAACCTTCCCCGGGATTGCCCTGTTCGGTATCCCGTGCCAAAAAACGTCCGGGCAATACTTGGATAGCGGCTTTTTGCCATAAATTGCGTGCAAATACCAAATCGTCGCCATCGGGGACTTTCAACCAGATGTAAAACGAGGCATCCGGTAATTTAACATCAAATACCTGTTGCAAAATGGGAATAACGCGCTCAAATTTTTCCTGATACAGGCGGCGGTTGTCGATAACGTGTTGTTCGTCATCCCAAGCGGCAATGCTTGCGCGCTGCACGGGAATGCTCATTGCACTGCCGTGATAGGTTCTGTAAAGCAGAAAGTTTTTAAGCAGTTCGGCATCACCGGCGACAAAACCGGAACGCAGGCCCGGAACATTGGACCGCTTGGACAAACTGGTGAACATAAGCAGTTTTTGCCTGCTTCGACCCAACTGTGCAGCGGCTTGCAGGCAGCCCAAAGGCTTGTTGCCGTCGAAATAGATTTCGGAATAGCATTCGTCCGAGGCAATAATAAAACCATATTTGTCTTGCAAATCAAAAACTTCTTTCCATCCGTCCAAATCCAGCACGCTGCCGCTGGGGTTGTTGGGCGAGCAGACGAACACCAGTTTGGTACGTTTCCAAACCTCTTCAGAAATACTGCGCCAATCGGGGTTGAAAGACGGTGCGGGGCAATTGGCAAAATGGATTTCACCGCCGCCCAAAAGTGTCGCACCTTCGTAAATCTGATAAAAGGGATTCGGGCTGACAATTGCGGGTTTGATGCCGTCTGAAACAGGGTTCAACACGGTTTGAGCAAAAGAAAACAACGCCTCCCTACTGCCTAAAACCGGCAGAATTTCATTATCCGGATTGACCGTCAAGCCGTCATAACGGCGTTTTAACCAGTTCGCACACGCCTGACGTAATTCAGGCAAACCGGCCGTCAGCGGATATTTTTCCAACTCGTGCAATGAGGCGGTCAGCGCATCAGTAATGACTTTCGGTGTCGGGTGTTTCGGTTCGCCGATATGAAGGGGGACGGCTTCCAGACCTTCGGGAGCGGAAATGCCCTGCATCGCTTCACGCAGTCGGGCAAAGGGATATGGTTTGAGTTGGTTGAGTAAGGTATTCATGATTTTCTCCGGTTGTCGATATATCGGAAGATATGCCGTCTGAACCGTCCTTCAGACGGCATTCTATATTTTTAGTGAGAACCCGTACTGCCGAAGCCGCCCTCACCCCGGCTGCTTCCGACAAACTCCTCGACACGTTTGAAGCCCGCCTGTACGACCGGAACGATAACCATCTGCGCGATACGCTCGAACGGTTTGACAGTAAACGGCTCGCTGCTTCTGTTCCATAACGACACCTTCAATTCCCCTTGATAATCAGAGTCAATCAAGCCGACCAAATTGCCCAAAACAATGCCGTGTTTATGCCCCAATCCGGAACGGGGCAGCAAAACAGCGGCATATGAAGGATCAGCCAAATAAATTGCCAAACCTGTCGGTACAAGAAACGTTTCACCCGGCTGCAAAACGACTTCCTCATCCAAACAGGCGCGCAAATCCAAACCTGCAGAACCCTCCGTTGCATAGGCAGGGATAAAATCCGCCATCCGTTCGTCCAATACTTTCATTTCTACTTCAATATTCATCATCTTGCTCCTGCATACGGCCGGTTTCAAAGATTGGAGATTATACACAAGCCGTGTTTACGCTGAAACACGGCAAATCGGTTTTGTTTTGAAATCCGTTGCCAGTGTATAATTCCCGCCCTTCCGGTTATGAAGACGAACATTATGCACACACCTTCCCCGCATAACGAATTTATACGCGGCATCAAAGAAAGTTCGCCCATGCTGATTGGGCTTTTGCCTTGGGCATTGATACTCGGTATGCAGGGCGGACAAAAAGGCATGAGCTGGCTGGAAATGTTGTTGATGACGGGGATGAACTTCGCCGGCGGCTCCGAATTTGCCACGGTCAACCTGTGGGCGAAACCTCTGCCGATACTGCTTATCGCCACCATAACCTTTATGATTAATTCGCGACATATCCTGATGGGGGCGGCACTTGCCCCGCACATGAAAGAAATACCGCTGAAAAAAGCTGTGCCCGCACTGTTTTTTATGTGTGATGAGAGCTGGGCGATAGCATTCTCCGAAATCCAAAAACGGAAAGCAGCCGGTTTGCCCGCATTCAATATGCCTTTTTATATGGGCGTATGCTTTATCCTCTACACTACTTGGATGGGCTTTGCCACATTCGGCGCGGCAGTAGGACCTATGTTCGGCAATGTGGCCGCTTGGGGATTCGGCATGGCGTTTCCTGCCGTATTTCTGGTTTTATTGAGGGGAATGTGGAAAAGTTTTACCTCATCAAGGCCATGGTTTGTCAGCCTGATTGTTGCAGCAGCAGTTTATCTGACCGTTGAAGGCGCGTGGTATGTTCCCGCCGGCGCACTGTCCGGTCTGTTGTCGGCTTATCTCCGGGGAGAACAAAAATGAAAAGTTTATTGTCGCTCCAATCATTCCTGTTGTTTGCCTCTATGCTTGCCGTAACCTACTCTACACGTCTGATAGGATTTTTCGCACTGCGTAACCGAACCCTAAGCCGCCGTGTCCAAACCGTTATGGAAGCCGCGCCGGGCTGCGTCCTGATTTCCGTCATTGCCCCCTATTTCGTATCCGACAAGCCGCACGAACTTATTGCCATCGCGTTAACCGCCTTTGCGGCCTGCCGCTTTTCTATGCTCCTTACCGTATTGATAGGGGTCGGCTCGTCAGGCATCTTGGGATGGTTGATGGCATGACTCATTTCAAAATACCCATAAAAATGCCGTCTGAAAATTGATTTTCAGACAGCATCGGCAAAACAGCCCTATTTTTTACGGTTAGAGAAAGCCTCACAACCGGCATCTGCGGACAAGGTTTCCAAATAAGCCCGGGCAGAAGCGGCATCGCGGCATTTGTATCCGTCGCCCACGCTGTTTACCCATACCGACAAGGTATAACCCGTACCTGCCTTCGGAACGCCGACCAACCTGTATGCCCTTGATTTTGCCGCATCGACAAACTCCCCCGAAACACTATATTTTTCGGCAATTTTCGGATTCATCTTATAGGCCGGTGCAAACTTTTTCAGTTCCGTATCAAGTTTCTGATTACTTTCCCCGGGATTCTTCAAAATAATCTGCTTGAAGGCATTGTTGATACTGACCATCTCCGTATAAAGCTGGGACTGATAGCCTTTTTCAATATAACTTTGATAAGAAGGTATGGCAATGACGCTGATGATGCCGAGTATCGCGACAACTATCATCACCTCAACCAATGTAAACCCTTTTTGTTCCATTTTATTGCTCATCATTATTGCTTACATAAGATTGAAGGACGACCACGGTATTGGCATTCTTACCCCAAGCCTTGGCAGTAACCCTGTAAATATTCTGACCGTTCTTCACACCCAAATATTCGATAATATAGCGCGGCATTTTGCTGACGCTTCCTGTGCCTTTCCCATATACCATCCCTTTATTGTCAATGCACAGGTTGGTAGAATTTGCAGGACAAAAACGCTTCACCGCTTCAACGGTAGGCTTGCCTTGCACCACGATATTGTCAAAAGCCTCTTCATTATCATTATTTGTCCGCACATTAACTGCGGTACACAGGCCGTTTTCACAGTTTTCGCTAAATGTAACCTTACTGTCCGTAGTATATTCCAAATCCAAAACCTGAAATTCGCCGTCCCGCAAAGCCGCCTCGGCTAAAGACAAAGCCAATTTCCTGTCTGATTCGTTGGCACTGATCCGCTGCTCGGTATTGTAAGACTGCGCGGCAGTCACAACCAAAAAGGCCACTACTATCATAACCATCAGCACGATAAACAGTGCGAACCCCCTCTGTCCGTCAGAAGTCGGGATTCCCGTCAAAGCGTTCTGTTTGCGCATACATTTCCCCCGCGTATTGTCGCATCGATACGGTAAGCATAAATATTATTGTCTGAAGAAGCGGCAATCTTGGCATCGGTACCGCTATTCAATAAAACCTCCACCCCGGCGGGCGTAACAGCACCTTTGGAGCTGTCGAATTTATCCGTATATTTGAATTTCTCCTCTTTGCCGGCATCTTCATCTTCAGGGCAGTCGGAAACATAGACATACCGCACATTCATATGAGTAATCTTTTTCACGAGCAACTGGGGATTACCCCACCCGCCGCTATCATTCAATTGGAAGCGGAACAGCCCCTCCTCATCAGAAATCTTGCCGACCGCATAGGCATTGACCTCATGCCTTTGGCGCGCAATATTGCCATTTTGCCTGTTATCCATATCCGAAATTTTCAATTCTTTTTTTACATTTTCTAATGTAGAGATTTGCTTGCCCGGTTTTGATATTGCGGCACAACTGCTGACGACGGTAGTCGCGGCGTTTGCATTAGCATCGTCGATACCGTATTGGAAAATCAATGCCTTACCGGACTGGGTAAAACCCGGATAGCCGATATTTGCAGATTCCGCCACAGGGATAAGTTTATCTATACCGTTCTTTTTTAAGGAAAAAAGGGGGTTTTGTTGCGCCATATCGGAAACAACATCAGTTGCAAGATGCTCGGACATATTGAAACAACCGAAGCCTCCCGCCATTCTTGCGTCGCGGACAATCAATGTTGCCGCATTCCGCAAATCCTGTTGCGCGGAAAGACGCTCGTTTGCCGCATCATTTAATTTCCTGGATGTGAAGTAGCTCGAACCGACCGCCATCAGGACAATCATACTGAGCAGACCCGCAACCAGGAATTCAACAATGGTAAAACCCTTCATACCATCATAACTGCCTTTTGGTACGTTTAGCATTTTACGTTTCATTCCCGACCTCCGACCCTTGCCTGATAGGTATATACGATATTGTCGCCGTTCGCTTCAAGATTCGTATGTGCAATATCCGAATCCCCTGCCGAATCATTTACCCACAACACTTTAATCAAAGTATCCCCATTTACCTTATTGTCGCAATTTGAAGAAAAAACACCGCTGTCGGACAATGTCGGCGCATTACCCGACGAATCTTTGCAGACGGCGTAATGAATAGCTGCCGCATCCGGCAAGGCATTTTTCAATTCATAACCGAACCTGTCCAACTGGGCTTTTGCCAAATCCTTCTTGGTTTTCAAATTATTAAGCGTGAAATCGCCGTCGGAGGAAGAAGGGGTGTACGACCCTGTGTAAAGATTATAGTTTTTCTTGTTGCTGTCCGAATCAATGGTCGGATTCATCAACATCCCTTCCATCAGGTTTTGCGTGATTTGGCTGACGATGGTTTGCGTTTCTGCTTCCCTGACGGAAGCGACCGTCCGCAACTGCACGGACAGCAATGCCAAAATACCGATGGTCAGAACGAGCATAGCAACCAAAACTTCTATCAGCGCCATACCGGACTGGGGATTTTTCAGGCGGAAGCAATCATTATTCTTCATTTTTTATTTCCCAAACCGACTAAAACAGTCATTGATGTTGGCATACGGCGCGCGTATCGTTTCTAGGACAAACCTCAACCCTGCCGCTGCCGTCAATCAAAACCACTGCCGAACGGAATTTCTTTTCATCGGCAGAAACCGCCTTCGCATCTGTCAACACGATTTGGATATAACCGTCAGAGTAAACAAAGCTGGAAGTAGACGTGAGATTCTGGTCTTCCGTATAACCGAATGCCCCGTTTTGGTTGAAAGTCCAAATAACACGGTCGGCAGTCGGTTGAGACGAACCGAAAGCGATATGGTTGAAGGCATAATTAATCCGGCTGTCAGCGGCATCATTCAACACCACGCTGCGGAGGAAAACATCCGCAGTATCGCCGTCATATGCCTTATTGCCGTTTTTGTCGCCGAAAGCCAACATTCCCTGCCCCTTCTTACTGAAGTCGCATTGGTTGTTGACCGTACCGTCTTTTTTAACTTGAACAGGACAGATATAGACAGGGAGATTGAGCCGGACGGCTTCGCCCCTAGAGAAACGCAAAAGGTTGGCAACC
Source organism: Neisseria benedictiae (assembly GCF_958267435.1). NCBI lineage: Bacteria > Pseudomonadati > Pseudomonadota > Betaproteobacteria > Neisseriales > Neisseriaceae > Neisseria > Neisseria benedictiae. The sequence continues at coordinate 1,274 of NZ_CATQFV010000058.1, read as the reverse complement.
TGCTCCGCGTGACTGGCGATGCGGCGGGATGCAATCCACCGGCTCATACTGGGGAGGGCTATCATCGCCATAATGGCTGCGATGACCATCACGATGAGCAGCTCTATTAGCGTGAAACCTTGTTGTTTTCGTGTACACATAAGCAATAGGACGTTAACTGTAATGTATTTTTCAATTATCTGCGGGCAGGATGGAAAGCATCCGGGCCGCTTTTATTTTTAGGAAAACCGCATGGGCGATTCTAAACGATTTTGCCCATTTTTGCCTAATAATTTTTTATTTTATTATGCCGTTCGGCCTTCCGCCGCCGATTCCGGGATATAGGCGGCATTTCCGAATTTGGTAAACTGTCCCATCCACGTCAAGATGACTTTTCCGACCGGGCCGTTGCGGTGTTTGCCGATGATGCATTCCGCAAAACCCTTCATCTCCGATTCTTGGTTATAGTATTCGTCGCGGTACATAAACATAATCAGGTCGGCATCCTGCTCGATTGCGCCCGACTCCCTCAAGTCGGACATCATAGGGCGTTTGTCGGTGCGCTGTTCGACAGTGCGGCTCAGTTGCGACAGGGCAATGATGGGGACTTGCAACTCTTTTGCCAGGGCTTTGAGGGAACGGGAAATTTCGCCCAGCTCGGAAGCGCGATTGTCCGAACGCCCCGAACCCGCCATCAGTTGCAGGTAGTCGATGACGATCAAGCCTAATCTGCCGTCAAACCGGCGGGCGAGGCGGCGTGCGCGGGCGCGCAGCTCGAGGGCGGTCAGATTCGGGGTTTCGTCGATAAACATAGGCGCGTCGGAAAGTTTGACGACCGCTTCGTTCAAACGGCCCCAGTGTTCGTCTTCCAACCTGCCTGTTTTCAGGACGCTCTGATCCAAGCGTCCGACGGAACCGAGCATACGCATGACCAATTGCGCCCCGCCCATTTCCATCGAGAAAACTGCGACGGGCAAATGTTTTTCAATGGCGACATACTCGGCAATATTGATGGAAAAGGCGGTTTTACCCATAGACGGGCGGCCGGCGACGATAATCAGGTCGCCGGGCTGAAGGCCGGATGTTTTTTTATCGAGGTCGATGAACCCTGTCGGCACGCCGGTAACTTCATCGGGATTGTCGCGCGAGTAGAGCATATCGATGCGCTGTACGACTTCTTTCAGCAAATCGGGCATCTCCAAAAAACCCTGCTTGGATTTGGCCGTGCTTTCTGCAATTTGGAATACTTTGTTTTCCGCCTCATCCAAAAGCTGCCCCGCGTCCCTGCCTTGCGG